>NZ_JADEWA010000760.1:0-1165 GCF_015207865.1 Dolichospermum sp. LEGE 00246 | reverse complement strand
GGTGGGGGGGGTGGAGGGGGAGGGTAAGGGAAGGGGGTTGGGGGGTTAGGTCTTTTTTCATGACTAAACGGTAAAAAAGTCTTCGTCTGCCCATTTTGGGGCTGCGTCTTTTGCCACAACGGTGAGGACTGCGTAATCTTTCATATTGACTCCGGGGGGTATTTCTTTGGGAACTCCCATGACAGTCTGGGTTTTAAAGACTGTTCCGGGTTGGAGGTCAAAAAAGGGAAATTCCGGTTCTGTACAGCCTAAACAGGGCATTCCGGCGCGGGTTTTGGAGGAGACGCGGTTCCAGAGAATGCGGTTACAGGAAGAACGGGTCATGGGTCCACGACAACCTAAGTCGTAAAATAGACAACCTTTGCGTTGTCCAAATTCAGCGGTTGTGGCTTTGTAGGCAAAGTGAATGTTGCGGGTACAACCTGTTTGGGTGAAGGTGTTGAAGAAGGTTTGGGGACGGTGTAGTTCATCGAGAACTATATCATCAATTCGACCAGTGGCGATCGCTACTAATATCTGCGTTATCCAGTCGGGGTGTGTAGGACAACCGGGAATATTAATCACAGGTAAGCCAGCTTGACTGACAAAATCTTTACCTAAAAAACCGCCTTCTTCCCGTTTGAGAAATTGCAATCCTTTGGAGTCACTGGGGTTGGGCGACATAGCGGGAATTCCTCCCCACGTCGCACAGTCTCCCACAGCCACAATAAATTTCGCCACTTTGGCTAAATCGTCTAACCAATCTTTCATGGGACGGTCGGCAAATCGGTTCCATTCTCCTGTACCATTAGGGGCGTTAACTACGCTACCTTCAAATACCAAAATATCCAGAGAGGTCTTCCCGGAAATGCAGTCCCATAACAGGGTTTGGACATTTTCACCTAATTCTACTCCCAAGGAAGGATGCCAAAGTATTTTAATACCGAAATCAGCAATTAAATCACAAGCTGTAGGTTCTTCGGCATTAAGAAATGACATGGTGTTACCCGAACAAGCACCACCTTGTAACCAGAGTACATTAGTCATTAGCTATTTATTTTTAGATGTGTTAATAATGCACAATTGAAGAGATTCTATAGGGGGATAATTTCCCCTTCTGCAAAGGATTTACTTGTAGAGAACGACCTATTGATCAATATTCATTATTTTAAACTAAGATGTTATT
>NZ_JADEWA010000759.1:0-1174 GCF_015207865.1 Dolichospermum sp. LEGE 00246 | reverse complement strand
TTTTAATTTAATTTAATTAATTGTCTAGTATTTAATTTACATAATCAAATTAGCAAAAATACTTGCGAATACTGAATTGATGCGTTGTATAGCGATTTATATAGCAGGGAACAGGGAGGAGAATGTTTTTCCGACTCCTAACTGGGCGCAGTCCCTGTACTAACTGGGCGCAAGTCCCTGCACTAACTGGGCGCAGTCCCTGCGCCCCTACTTGCTGCTATATGAAATTCTTGAGAAGATCAGGTTGCTTGGACTAAGACAGAACTATCTTCAATTTTGGCTTGGTAAGTTTTCAGTGGTTTTTTAGCGGGTCCGTCTTGTGCCTTGCCATCACGAGCAAATTTTGCCCCATGACAGGGACAAACAAATTTGCTTTCTTCGGCTTTCCAGTCGATCGTACAACCTCGATGAGTACAAGTTGGATTCACCGCAATCAAATCTTTTGCGGTTTTAGATGTGCCAACCACTAATACTGCACCAATTGGGGAATTTTCCACCAATAGTTGACCAGTTTTGTCTAATTGTGCCACAGTACCCACCTTTTGCCAGCCTTTAGTAGCAGAATTAAGTCCAGGATTGGCTGATGTACTGGTTTCGGGAGAACAGGCTGCAATTGCGACAGGCAAGGAACTAGCTAAACAACCTAATCCCACCCAATTTATAAATTCACGACGTTTCATATTTGCTGGTAATCAGTATGTGATTTTTCGTCTATTATCGCTGGCAAAGGTTTATCCTGTCATTGTTTAAAGGGTGTTTGAAAAATATTATACTAAACACGGGTGAGATTTAAACTTTTGCCAAGTGACAAAGAACCCAGATGTGTAGGGGTAAAGCATGAGCTAAACCCCTACGTTTAGAATCAAACAATCAAGCCGTTTTGAGTATAGGTAGACCTGAGATCACCAAAATATGTGAAGAAAAGTAAAGTCTCTCAACACTTCTTCACGCTTCACTCTTGCCTCTTGGTTTGCCAGAACGACAATTTTTAACGCCAACCTACTTAGTAATTCTCCGTTATTAAAAATGGTTATCATCAAATTCATCTATGGATGAAGATGTCATTCTATAGTTAACATCAGGATTGTCTATTTCTCTCCTGGTTTATGTGATTAAATAAACCTAAAATTACGGAAACCATAGTTGAGAATAATCATTATCATCAATTAAGCAA
>NZ_JADEWA010000758.1:0-1181 GCF_015207865.1 Dolichospermum sp. LEGE 00246 | reverse complement strand
ACCCTAACCCTCCCCTTGTAAAGGGGAGGGAACTGGATTTTTATTGTTTCCCCCCTTTACAAGGGGGGACTAAGGGGGGTAGCAATGTGATGAAAATTACGGAATACCACTTTTCAAACATCCTCTAACCCAAAGTTTCATTAATAGCAATTATTAATAACTCATTGAGAGAGATTCCTGCGGCTTTGGCCATAGATGAAATGACACTTTTAGGCGCAAAAGAACAATACAAACCAGCTTCTAAAAACCAAGGTTCTCCGTTTGGATCAATGCGAAAATCAAATAAACTATAATGACGACATCCTAAAGCTTGATGACACTTTTTAGCCACTTCCTGAACCTTTTGCGTGATGGGGTCATGCGTATTTACAATCCAAGCTTTTATATTATCTTTAGCGGTCAAATATAAGTTGCCATCATCTCCTTGTTGGAGTTTATCAGCATAGTTGCGGATGGGTTTTTCGTAGGGGTCTACTAAATATTCTTCCAGGGGTAAACCTACTAACTCACCATTTTTAACAAAAATACCACATCTGACTTCTCTACCAAGTTCGATGTATTCTTCTACAATCACTTCCTTTGCATATTCAAACCCTGTCTTTAAAGCAGTTTCGTATTCAGTAGCATCTTTAACTAAAGTTACTCCTAGAGAGTTATCGGAACTTGCAGGTTTAACGACTGCTGGAGGTTTAATGGTGGGAATGTCTCCAGAACGCAGAATTTCTCCACGAGGAACTTTTACCCCTGCTGCGGCGACAATGGCTTTTGCTCTGGCTTTGTGGGCTGTTATGGCCATAATATCTGGAGTATTACCTATGTAGGGAATTTTGAGCAAATCCAATAGGGAGCGGTAGTGAGTCATTCCCGGAATACAAAACATTTGTGGTAATACCAAATCAATGTTTCGCGCTGTTAGAAACTCTATAGCTTTAAATAGAGACATAGGTTTTGTGATAGCAATATCTTCTGAACTCAGAGAAGGGGGAAATCTCCACAAAAGATCAGGTGTAATGTATGCAATTTCAAAATCATAGCGTGATTGATCTCCTATTCCTGTCAAACAATCTTGAGCGTAAAGACGCGATAAATTACAGTAAAAATCATTGTGTGCTGATCCAACTAAATGAAGAATACGCAGTTTTGACATAATTTATTTTCCTCTCTCATCTCTAATTATGATC
>NZ_JADEWA010000130.1:0-11990 GCF_015207865.1 Dolichospermum sp. LEGE 00246 | reverse complement strand
GTGTATAGAAAGACTATTCTCAATTTCATTTTGGCAGGAATTTTATCAAAATTTAGGAATTAAAGATTCTTTACTTAACTTTTCTGCTAATATAGAAAATTATACTGATTGGCGACCAAAAGAAAAGGAAGCTATTAATAAACTTATAGATAGTGAACCCGAATATGCTATTAATCTTTTGAAGGAAATTAAAAATGATCTTGATGGTAACTCAAAAGGTAATTTAGGAGAGTTTATTTATAAAATTCGTAATTCTATTGTTCATTTTCGACCAGCAACAGAACCAATATCAATAGATGATAAGAATTGGGATAAGTTAATCAGAGCGTGTTTGTTAGTTATTGAATATTGCTATAATCAATACAAGGATGAGTTTAATGATAATTGTCAGAATCAGGTGGTTATCGAGCGAAGTCGAGATAATTTACAGGATTAAAGATTTTGAAAATGTTATAATCTTTCTCAGAACTTATGAAAAATATGGAATTTTCCTCCTTAACTGACAAATATTGATATGAATTTTCTTGTAAAAATCCAACGGAATTACTATATGTATAATTACAAACAAGCTATTTTATCATTATTTTTAGTTGTATCCTGCACTGTTATTAGCAGTTGTGATTCTAACAATACTGCTAATAACCCAACTCCAGAAACAACACCAAATAGCAAGATTAACCCCAGTCCCCAAAGAAAAGTACAAAAGTCTCCAACCCCCGTAGTTGAACCATATACCGCTAATTCTAATACCAAAGCTATCTCTGGGAAAACTACAAACGTCACCGTATACACAAGTGATGCCCAATGTCAAGAGCTAATTCCTCAAAAAACTGACGTTTCCGCAGCAGAACCCATGAATGAGGCCATAGGTAAAATATTCAAAGAACAAAATACAGCAGATTTCAGCGTATCTGGTTATCGCGTTAATGTAAAAAATGGTGTTGCGATTGTTGACTTACGAGTCGCACCAGATTCAAAAAGACAAGTATCTTCTCTTTCTAGTTGTGAACAGTTTGCATTGTTTAGTAGTGTCCGCAAAACATTAATTAGTAATTCTCAGTGGAAAATTAAAGATGTCCGCTTTACTGAGCGTGGAGAAGAGATTGCCCTGTAATGCTGGGGTTGAACGTGCTATATTTACAATAACCCAAGCATGGTAAAGATTTTCTAGTGATTTTGCCCAAATGCAAAAACACGATATTAAGATCAAAAAGTCCGAAGTTAAGGGAATAAAATCAATGGATATCAAACTAATTTTAGTGGGTTTAACTGTTATATTTACGGTTTCGTGCTTATTCTTTGGTACGAAAAATGGCTTTTATGATTCCGATAACTATCATGGTAACGGTTCTGCACATTAACAAGAGTGACAACTTAGGTTTCCAACTTTTTTGAACTTTGCAGAGGAATATTGCTAAAAGCCAACTTTCTCAGCCAATAGTTTGATTGAGGGGAGGAGCAAATAATGAATAATATATCAATTGATGCTGGAACAACAGCTAACGAGTTGGAATGCTTTCCCTATAGTGTTCAGCATCAAGATGAAGGGGTGTGTCTACTGGTCAGGATGGGACCACACCGGATCATGTTAGATTTCGGTTTGACAAATATTTCCCCTGTAGCGCAGGAAATGACTCAATCGGCACATCATGGGATACCAGCGGATTTAGTCCTAATTAGTCATGCTCATCCAGATCATGCTAGAGGCTTATTAACACTACATCAAGCTTTTCCCCTATTACCTATTTATGCTAGTGAGGTAACAACGAAGTTATTACCGCTAAATTGGCCAGATGAAGAACTACCAGGAATTCTCTCATTTTGTCAGGCATTACCATTGCGATCGCCTGTAGAAATCAGAGAAAATTTAATAGTAGAATTATTTCCCGCAGGTCATTTACCCGGTGCTGTGGCGATTCTCCTCACTTACCACACCCCCAACCGTGATTATAAATTACTTTACACAGGTGATTTTTTCCTATCCAACTCCCGTTTAGTCGAAGGGTTGCGACTAGATGAACTCCGGGGTTTAAATTTAGACGTGCTATTAATTGAAGGTAGTTATGGTACATCCCGTCATACCCATCGTCGTAACCAAGAAAATCAACTAGCAGAAAGGATTCATCGCGCCATTAGTTCTAGTGGCACAGAGAAAAACAATTCAATAATTTTACCAACCCCAGCATTAGGATTAGGTCAAGAATTACTCATGCTGTTACGTTCCCATCACCACTTTACAGGTCGAGATTTAGATATTTGGGTTGATGGTGCTGTAGCTGCTGGTTGCGATGCCTACTTAGAACTTTTACCCCATCTCCCCGCCGCTGTCCAGAATTTTGCCCGACACCAACCTTTATTTTGGGATGACCGGGTAAAGCCTCGTGTAAGAAGATTAAAGCCGGAAAATCTAGCCAGTTTAGGGACATCTCCTTGTATTGTTCTCACGGACTCTTCCGCAGATTTACGTAAATACTGCCAATATAACACAGGCAATTGGTTGATTCTTTTACCGGAAAAAATTGATCTTCCCGTTAACCCAGAATATTTAGCACCAACGAAATTTGAAAGTTATCTTTTAGCGCAACATAGTGATGGACCAGGAACAACCCAGCTAATTCATAATTTACGACCCCAGCACGTTATTTTTGTGCATGGTTCTCCCAGCTATCTAGCAGATTTAACTTGCTTAGAAGAGCTACAAAACCGCTATCATGTCCACTCACCAGCAGCCGGAACTCTAGTAGAATTACCAATTGGGGAAACATTTTTACAACCTGCCGCCCCAGAAACTAATTATGAGGGAGAGTTGACGGAATTAGGTACTGTTATTACCATCACTCTCCCTGATACAGTAACAGCAGACCCCCCGCTGGAGACAATTCGCTGATACGGGTTTAATAGAAGCGCGTTGGCAGGGTGAAGAGTTGGTATTCCGGGGGTTATCCCCACGAGAACTTGTAAACCCCAATCATCTTCGCCCTAATTCTGGTGATGTTGCGTGCTGTGGTAGCTGCCGACACCAAAGGGGGCAACGGTGTTGGAATCCCGCTGCCCCCTTATATAATTTCAAAGTTACCCTTGACGGATACTGTCCTGCTTTTGAACGCTTGACGTGAATTTAGTTTAGGAGCGTTTAATCAGCTATTAGCAATCAGCATTGAGTTAATTTTGGGTTTAATTCCGTCACCTCTACAGGTGGAATGTTGCTGAGGTGGGGTTTAAATCCTCTTGTTAACAACACGCTGACGGCTCTTTTAATCTGGATTTAGGTCAGTATAAGGGTTAGGTATACGCTCTGCTTCTGGACATTCTTCAGTTGTCAGCGGATCTATGTTACCGCGTTGCACTGAAGCTAATTTTTGAGTAACAGATCCGATGCTTTCAAGACGAACCATCTCCTCCCAAGAACAAACTTCATCTTCTTCGTCTGTCTCATAGCGTAAAGTCACTAAATCGCCCTCGATATCAATGATGCGGGCCCGCTCTATCCAGCGTTGCTGATCCCGCAAAAAAACACATACCTCCCGCCCGTCGCAACACAGTTGATAAATTTTGCGGTGTAGCATGTAGTGCTTCTGCCTTTTTATACAACGTAGTTAAACCTGTCAAATTCGGGTTCTACCCCTGGAATATCCGCCTCTAAGAGGTGAATTTCGTAGTCAGAACCCAGTAAGTTTAGTGACTCAATTTTACCACTTATTTTTAGTCATTAGTGTTAGGTGAAATTTTGGGTCTTAAGCTTTAGTTTACCGCATTAGTTGAACGGCTATGGCAACTGTTAACATCTACAGACATTTTTCTCTGATTTGGCGTTTCTAGGGGCAAGGCTAGTTATCCTTATTAGCACGCTTTGTCAATAGAAATATTATGTCTGGGCGCAACATAGCTTTCAGCCCTTTAATGAGACTATCTAGCTAAGTACAGATAACCGATTGGATAGTCTATAGAAGATTCTCCCCAAGGTTAAAATGTGTATTCTATATAAATGATAACATTATTTCTAGTTTCTTAAAGGTAAATAATTTTTTTTGTATAAATTTTTGAATAAGATTAGCCAGGCGTTACGGAAGCAAAATGTAAATTTATATGTGGAGGTATTTTAGTGGCACATCTCTACATCGGGTTTAAGATGGTATAAGTGATTGTATTCATGAAATTAGCAATTTTACATACAGTGTAAAGGTCAGCATGGTACTGGTAGTTCGTCAAATTTATTTTGACGGGTAATGATCGGAAAAAACTTCTGTTCTTCCCTCCCCTGCCTCTGTTCTCCCCCTGCTTTCCTTCACCCGTCATTTTCGGGTTGACAGACTACTAGGTTAGAAACTGGCGAAAATCTTCATCTTTCTGACTCAATTGCACCCAATCTAAGTTAAGAGCTTGAAATTTCTGAACTAGGCGATCGCACGCGGGGCGTTCTGTGGCATAATGTCCAGCATCAATTAATACAAGATCACGATCACGACTTTCTTGGAATTGATGAAATTTGCAGTCAGAGGTTAGGTAAACCTGAGCATTAGTTTTGACTACTGCTGAAATATAACCTGCACCTGAACCACCTAAAACAGCTACCCGGGAAATTTGCTGTTGTAAGTCAGCCATTGGCGAAAAAATTAAATGGGACGGGTTTAATTGAGATTGAATATTATTAATTAATTCTTGCAATGTCAAAGTAGGTTTTATATTTCCTACACGCCCATAACCTAAACCTGATTGAGTAGGGACAATGGGTGATACTTGTTGAAGTTCAAGCAGTTGGGCTAAAACGTCAGCAGTTCCATCTGCTACTTGGTCAAAATTAGTATGGGCGGTGTAAATTCCGATGTTATGGGCAAAAGCTAACCGCACCATTTCTGTTAAAGCGTCTCCAGTGCGGAAAGATTTGGGGGGATGAAAAATGAGGGGGTGATGGGCAAATATAAGGTTAGCATGGAGAGCGATCGCTTCCTGCATAACGGCTAAAGTCGGAGTTAAACACACCAAGACCCGTGCTTCTGTAGACAAAACACCGGGTTCAACTTGCCAACCGCAATTATCCCAGCTTTCGCACCAAGCAGGATTTGCCCATTCTTCAAACCAAGTAATTAAATCAGTAACTTTCATTAAATTCAAATAAATCAATAGATTAAACGTATTTAATTATAATCCTACTGGTGGAGATAACCTAAAAAAATGTTTCTTAATCCAGAAAGATACATTGACTAAACTAATTAAGACTGGCACTTCTACCAATGGTCCAATGACAGCAGCAAAAGCCACACCAGATTTAATTCCGAATACAGAAATAGCGACAGCTATTGCTAATTCAAAATTATTACCAGCAGCAGTAAATGCCACACTAGCAGCTTTTGCATAGTCGGCTTTAATTTTCCATGCTAGGTAAAAACTACCCAAAAACATGAATAGGAAATAGATAATTAGGGGAATGGCAATGCGGACAACATCTAGAGGAATCTGCACAATCAAATTACCCTTTAAACTAAACATAACCACAATGGTAAATAAGAGAGCAATTAGAGTAATGGGACTAATTTTGGGAATAAATTCTTGATGATACCACTGCTTACCTTTAGCTTTCACTAAAATAACGCGAGTCATAAATCCAGCCAGAAAAGGAATACCTAAATAGATAAAAACGCTGTTGGCAATTTCCCTAATACTGATATTTACAATAGTTCCTTGTATGCCAAATAAAGGCGGTAAAATCGCCAAAAAAAACCAAGCATAAACGCTGTAAAAGAGAATTTGAAAAATACTATTAAAAGCAACCAGTCCGGCTGTATATTCAGTGTCTCCCTTAGCTAATTCACTCCAGACAATTATCATAGCAATACAAGGGGCTATTCCCACCATAATTAACCCAGTCATATACTCAGGTTTATCACGTAAGAAAAGCATGGCAAGCGTAAACATCACTATTGGGGCAATTATCCAAGTTAGTGATAATGATAGTCCAAGAATTTTTTTATTACGAAATACATCTGCTAATTCTTCATATTTTACCTTTGCCAATGGCGGGTACATCATCAAAATTAAACCAATAGCAATTGGGATGTTAGTTGTTCCTACTTGGAAATGATTGATAAAAACTTCTACGGTGGGGAAAAAATACCCTAAACCCACTCCAGTTGCCATTGCCAGAAATATCCACAATGTCAAAAAGCGATCCAGAAAAGAAAGGCGTTTTATAGTCGGTTGTTTAGTTATAGATTTCACTTAATTCATCTCAATTTAGATCAGATCCCCGACTTCTTCAAGAATTCGGAAATATTTTTTTCATGATAAAATGTGTATTTATTACAAATTAGTATTTAGGCAAGAGGCAAAAACTGTCACCAATTGCCTACTACCTTATTTAAACTCAAATAAATTTTGGAGTCATCCAACTAGAGTAGGATATACCTGTTTACATAGCATATCTTTAGACTGGGAAATATTATTCTCCGTCTCCAGTTTTCCAAGCTATAGATTTACTAGGTTGAGGATTAGGTAACTTCAGAGAAACTAAACCTGCTGCGAATACGAAAAACATTGATGTCCACAGACAACCAACTAAGCCAAATATTTGATAAACCAAACCGGATAAAACTGTACCCACAAGACGACCACCGGAGTTTGCCATATAGTAAAAACCCACATTTAAAGCGACCTTATCATCATCAGTAAATGCTAAAACCAGATAGGAATGGACAGCGGAATTGAAAGCAAATACGACACCAAAAACGAGAAGTCCAGCAATAATTACGATATTAGCGGGTAAACCTAATTGTAATGCCAGAGCGATCGCACCGGGAACAGCCGTTAATGTAAATGTCCAGAATCGAATAGTTTGAGATTGAGGTGGACGACCAGAACCAAACCGCTGCATGAGTGTTGGTGCTAAAAATTGAATAATCCCATAACCAATCACCCAACAAGCTAAAAATCCCCCTACCTGATAAAAAGACCAGCCTAATGTACCCCGTAAAAAAACTGGTAAAGCCACAACAAACCATACATCTCTAGATCCAAATAAAAAGAATCGCGCCGCCGAGAGAATATTTATTTCTGCGCTTTTAGAGAAAAGTTGGCTAAATTTGACCTTTTTCTTGATTTTACCCATGGCTTTGGGCAGCATTAACCCAGAAAACATAATTAAAGCCAGTCCCCCAGCCATAATCCATAGGGAATTAATAAAACCCACAGAACTGAGAAGGGCGCTACCAAGAAAGAAACCAACACCTTTCAAAGCATTCTTAGAACCTGTGAGTACAGCCACCCACTTAAACAAAGAAGATTGAGCATCTTGAGGCACAACCAAGCGAATGGCGCTTTTAGAACTCATCTTCGTTAAGTCCTTAGCAATTCCCGAAAATGCCTGTGCAACCATCACATAAAGGACTGAAAGCCACTGCGCCCACCCTGGATTCAGAAAAGACAGCATAATTAAAGAAAACACCTGTAATCCAATCCCAGTATAAAGAGTTACTTTTAACCCAAACTGAGAACCAATCCAACCGCCGAGAAAGTTTGTAACAATTCCAAATACCTCGTAAAACAGGAACAGAGAGGCAATTTGAATAGGTGTATAACCAATTTTATTAAAATAGAGCAAAACCAACATTCGCAAAGCCCCATCAGTCAAAGTGAAGCCCCAGTATGCCAGTGTCACCAGAATATAATTCTTGAAATTAGGATTAGAAGCAGTAGTAGAAGCCATGATTAAAAGTTCAAAATCGTAAATACAAACTAAAATTCTCTCTCCGTCTCTGCGCCTCTGCGCCTCTGCGCCTCTGCGTGCAAAAATCTTTATGGGGTAGGACCGAAAACCCACCCCTAGAAAACCATTATTTCTGCAAACTTAAAGCCACCTTTCGCACTAATTCAGTCATGCGGTTAACATAACCCCATTCATTGTCATACCAAGCCAAGATTTTCACCTGAGTTTCGTTGATAACCATTGTCGAAAGGGCATCAATAATTGCAGAACGAGGATCATCTTTATAATCAATAGAAACTAAAGGACGTTCTTCATAACCCAAAATTCCTATTAATGGTTCTTGTGCAGATGCAGTTTTCAATAAATCATTAACTTCGGCTATTGTTGTCGGACGCACAACTTCAAATACACAATCTGTGAGAGAAGCATTTAACAAAGGTACACGCACGGCTAAACCATTTAATTTACCATTCAATTCTGGATAAATTAACCCAATAGCTGTGGCTGAACCTGTGCTAGTGGGAATTAATGACATACTTGTAGCCCTAGCCCGACGCAAATCTTTATGAGGTGCATCTACAATAGTTTGAGTATTAGTATTATCGTGAATTGTGGTAATTACTCCATGTTTAATTCCTAAACCTTCATGAATTACTTTTACGACTGGGGCTAAACAATTAGTAGTACAAGAAGCTGCTGTTAACAAATGATGTTTATCGGCTTGATAGAGGTGATCATTTACCCCCATGACAATGTTTAAAGCCTCTTGTTTAACAGGTGCAGCAACAATTACCTTCTGCACACCTCTTTTAAAATATGGATCAAGGGTAGCGGGGGTTCTAAACTTACCAGAACATTCCAAAACTATATCAACCCCAAAATCTTCCCAAGGAACTTCACCCGGTTGAGAATATTCAGTAAAACTAAGAGATTTACCATCAATAACAACTTGGTTTTTGACCGCTTCTACTTCTGGTGTCCAACGCCCATGTACAGAATCAAATTTGAGTAAATGTGCTGCGGCTTCTGTTCCACCTTTGGTTTCATTAATGTGAACAAATTCTATTTCTGTCCAATCCCAAGCAGCACGAACGGACAACCTGCCCATGCGTCCGAATCCATTAATTCCTACTTTAATTGTCATGATTTTTATTAATTACTAAAATTGCTTTTGTTTGCGTAACAATTGCCCAAGACTTAGGTTAAACTCCGATTTACCACCAAATACTGTTCCGGCTTTGCCTTTATACAAGTGGATAGAATTAAGTTTGTAAGCTTCCTCTGATAGGGGAACATAGCCAACAGAACTGACTATTTTTGCCGCATTTTTAATGTAGAAATCCGCAAGGTTATACACCAAAGTTTTGTTTTTACTAGACCGAAGATTGACATATATGAATAGAGGTCGAGAAAGTGGTTGATATCTGGCTTTTTCTACTGTTTCTGGTGATGGTAAAACAGCACCTTTACCACTATTAACTGCTAAAACTTTTAACTTATCTTTGTTTTCTTGGTAGTAGGCATAACCAAAGTAACCCAAAGCATTAGGGTCTTTATTAACACCAGTAACTAAAACTTCATCATTTTCACTGGCTGTGTAATCTTTGCGACTGGCTTTGGCTTTACCGACAATTGCTTCGGTAAAATAATCATAAGTTCCAGACTTACCACCAGGACCATATAATTTAATTGGGCGGTCTGGCCAAGAATCTCGGACTTGATTCCATTTTGTAATTTTTCCTTCAGCCGCAGGTTCCCAGATTTTTTTCAATTCGGCTACTGTAATGTCTTTTGCCCAAGTGTTTTGGGGGTTAACAGCAATGGTTACGGCATCAAAAGCTATAGGTAATTCCATGTAACTTACGCCATTTTTCTTGCAAGCTGCCATTTCTGACTGGTTAATTGGTCGAGAAGCATTACTGATATCTATTTTACGAGTACAAAATTTTTCAAATCCACCGCTAGTACCAGAAATATTTACTTGTATTTGACCATTATTTTTTAGGTTGGCTTGGTATGCTTTAGCTATGGACTGGGTAATGGGATATACGGTACTAGAACCATCTACTTTAATAAGTGCGTCAGTGGCAGAGTTAGTAACTTTTGTCGCTTCATTTGGTTTTTGAATATTTTGGGCAAGACCAAGCGTATTTGTAAAACTGCTTGTCAATGCTAGTATTCCGAAAGTTAAGACTAATTGGCTTGCTGTTTTATTCACTGATTTCACCTGTATAATTAGTGAGCAGACTTTTGATCCTATGTACTTATTATTTCAAAAAAAGTTGATATGTCAATATTTACCTTACCATCAGATGTCCAAATTAATCAAGAAAAATTGATGTATTGTTTATACATAGCAGAAACATGATTTTAGCTGCTTGCAAATCTCCAACATCAAAAGATGTTTGTTTACCAACCGCAATCTGAGTAGCAGGTTTTCGACTAAAGTGAAGTAAAAGCTTTTTCCTCGTGTGGAGAATCACAATTGTGAAGTTACAGCGACCAATATTAGTGGGAGGACTAGGACTATCGTTCTCCCTGTGGATGTTAGACAGTTGGCATGATTCAATAGTGCAAGTGGGGGAATTCGGACTCCTGAGTGCTTTAGCCGTCGGTGGGGGTTTGTGGTTATTGAAAAAAAATCAGCCCCAATTAGGTGAACAGCTAAATGATATAGTTGCAGCTAGAACGGTTGTGGAACAAGCGATCGCTCAAACAGAAGTAATAATTAATCAGCTTTCTCAAGAAGCAGCCAATCATCCTCACCTGGCAATTCTCCGCGAAAAACTGGCTAAATTGCCCTTAGAATTGAATAGAAAGGAAATATTCATTGCCGTTACTGGTGGGAAATCCGTAGGTAAAAGTACAGTTATTAAAGTTCTAAAAACTTCCCCAACCCTTCCGGGACTGTCTTTACATTTTTCGGAAACAGCGCCTTTATTTTCGGTAGTTGGTGAAAACTCCGATGTTGTTACCTTATCAGAAATGCAGAAATCTGATTTTGTCTTATTTCTGACAAACGGTGATTTAACAGATTCAGAATTTCAGGTTTTACAACAGCTAAAAGCTGTAAAACAACCAAGTTTGCTGGTTTTCAACAAACAGGATCAATATCAACCTGATCAACGCGCTACAGTTTTACAATCATTAAAGCAGCGCATTGGTGCAAATGTAGTTGGAACTGCGACTTCTCCCGTACCGGTGAAAGTGCGAAAACATCAAGAAGATGGTTCTTTCCAAGAATGGATGGAACAACCAACGCCAGATATCCAGCAATTAACACAACAATTAACGGAAGTTGTGGCACAGCAGAGAGAACAGCTAGTTTGTAATACCACAAATCGCAAAGTATTATTACTGAAAGCTGAAGCTAAAAATTGTTTAAATGGTGTGAGAAGAGATCAAGCTACACCCTTTGTAGAAAAATACCAGTGGATTGCAGCAGCAGCGGCATTTGCTAACCCTGTACCTGCTTTAGATATTCTCGCCACTGCGGCGATTACTGCTCAAATGGTGATAGATTTAGGTAATATATATCAGCAGAAAATTTCCTTAGAACAAGCGCAACAAGTAGCGGTAACTATGGGAAGTTTGATGTTGAAATTAGGTTTAGTGGAACTTTCCACTAGGGCTGTAACGGGTATTATGAAAACTAATGTTGCTACCTTTGTCGCTGGGGGAATGGTAGAAGGAGTTAGCGCTGCTTACCTAACCAGAGTAGCCGGATTAAGTTTAGTTGAATATTTTGAACAGCAAGAAATTGCTTTAGAACCGGCAAGCGCTTTAAATCTCGACAAACTGCGTCAAGTTTTGCAAACTGTATTCCAGCAAAATCAAAAAATGGCTGTTTTGGAAGCTTTTGTCAAGCAAGGTGTAAAGCGGTTGTTACCAGAAGCAAAACCAGTAGAAGTTGTTGCTTAACCTTTCATATCCCCGACTTCTTAAATAAGTCGGGGATATGAATCTCTCTCTCAATTGTCAGAATCAGGATATCCAGGATTTTAGGATGTACAGGATGTTGGTTTATAGATGGTTTGTTGGTTGGTGATGAAAGTTGTATTTGTCTGAATCAGGATAACCAAGATTTTAGGATGTACAGGATATTAGTTTATAGATGGTTTGTTGGTGATGAAAGTTGTATTTGTCTGAATCAGGATAACCAGAATTTTAGGATTTTCAGGATATTAGTTTATAGATGGTTTGTTGGTTGGTGATGAAAGTTGTATTTGTCTGAATCAGGATAACCAAGATTTTAGGATGTACAGGATATTAGTTTATAGATGGTTTAAAT
>NZ_JADEWA010000757.1:0-1190 GCF_015207865.1 Dolichospermum sp. LEGE 00246 | reverse complement strand
GGGTTAGGGTGGGGTAAAAAATATTTGATACATCAACCATAACTTTTCAAACACCCTCTTAGCCATACTCCTGAATGGGCGCAAGCCCTGCGCCCCTGCCTCTTGCCTTGCTATAACGACAATTTTCAGTATAGATAAGATATATGAAGAATATGGGCAAATAGATAATCACAGTATTAAAGTACAAATGTCACCGATTATAAAGATTGAAAAAAAGGAGCTATAGTATTATGGCTATCTCCAAAATGTTTGCTGATATGGCTCAGTTTATTTCTGAAGCCTTCATGCGGATTTTCACCCCTGCTAATGATGCCTATCCTGTGATTGGGGTACAGCCCTTTACAGGGAAAATATATAAAAAAGGTAAAGCAGCTTGGTAACACTGAAGATTTTCCTCCATCCTAAAAGTAGGGACATGGTAAAAATTTTGATACCATGTCCCTGTTTTTAATTGATTCTAACCGCCTATTTCTTGCAGCATTGCTTGTATTCTTGCAGCACCTTCCGCGTCATTTCCCTGCTGATATAAATCTAATGCCTTTTTGAAAACTTTGTTTGCTTGTGTCGTTTGTCGTCGTTGTTTAAACATAGAACCAATTAACTCATAGGTGCGGGGATTATTTTTATCTAAATTAATTGCTTGTTCATAAGCCCACATGGCTGATTGATAATCACCTAAGCTAGTTTGAGCAACTCCTAATCCTAAATAAGCGTTGAGATTATTCCGATTTAACTGGATAGCCCGACGGTAAGCTTCTTTTGCGCCTTTGTTATCTTTTGTACTACTTTTCAGATAACCAACAGCATAGTAAAAATCACTATTATTAGGATTAATGGCAATAGCTCGACGATAAGCATCTAAAGCGGAGGTGAAATTGCCTTGTTGAGTATATAAGTAGCCAATCCCAGCATAAATTCTTTCATTTTTGGGATCTAATTTTGCGGCTTTTTGATAAACTGCGATCGCTCCATTATAATCTTTAGAATCTACCAGTCTTTTCCCCTCATCTATCAAGTTTTTCAACTCTGGATTATTCACCTGTGTCAGTAGGACATCAGCTTTTGCTACTACAGGTGTGCTAGTAAATAAACATCCTAATAATAAGGCAGTTAACAGGACTGATGTTTTTTTGTACATAGTAAATTTTCCTAAATTTTCTTAACCCGTTTTTATTCTGTCTCTTATACAA
>NZ_JADEWA010000756.1:0-1200 GCF_015207865.1 Dolichospermum sp. LEGE 00246 | reverse complement strand
GATAATTGATACTTTTAATTTTTCTGAAAAATATTTGATAAATGATGTCCCTAAAACATATCAATATCTTTTTGAAAAAGTCTATCCTGAGAGGCAAATAAATCCAGATCCAAAGCTAAGAAAATATTGGTGGCTACCAAGACGAAGTAATGAAAAAGTTAGAAGTTCTATATTGGGAATTAAACGCTATATAGCCACAGTTTTAACTTCTAAACATCGTGTTTTTATCTTCCTAGATTCTAATATTAGATCAGAGATTAGTATTGTAGTGATTGCTTTGGATGATGCTTATTATCTTGGAATTATTAGCAGTCATATACACATTACTTGGGCTTTAGCTGCGGGTGCAAGACTCGGAGTTGGTAACGATCCAAGATATATTAAATCTCATTGCTTTGATCCTTTCCCTTTGCCAAATCCTAAACCAGAACAAAAACAGAAAATCCGAGAATTAGGAGAAAAATTAGACTCCCACCGTAAACGAGTACAAACACAACATCCTGAAATCACAATTACGGGAATGTATAACCTGCTTGAAAAACTCCGCAAAGGTGAAACATTTACAGAAGCAGATAAAGCATATAACAATAAAGCCTTAGTTTCCACCCTCAAACAAATTCATGATGAATTAGATAACGCGGTTTTTGATGCTTATGAATGGCAAGATTTAAAAGATGATAATAAAACAAAAGCAGAAATTGAAGAAATAATTTTAGAACGTTTAGTTGCGCTCAATGCTGAACGTGCAGAAGAAGAACGTAACGGAACAATTCGCTGGTTGCGTCCTGAATATCAAGCACCAAATGAAGTTACCCAACAAGTGCTAACGGAAGTCATGGAAACAGAAGAAACTGTCATTATTCCCACCGAACAAAAAACTTTTCCCAAACAACCAAAAGAGCAACTTGCAACTATCCGCGACTTACTCCGCACCAATACCAGCGACTGGACTGTGGATCAAATTGCTGCTCAATTCAAAAATGGTGGAAAATACAAAAATGCCATTGCTGAAAATCTAGAAAGATTAGAATGGTTTGGGATTTTAATCTGTCGAGAAACAGAATCAACCAAACGCTGGCAATATGTGGAAATATAGAGAGGATCAAGATCCCCGACTTCTTCAAGAAGTCGGGGATCTGATTTACAGGATTTTAGTCCCTTCAATTTTTCAGGACATCAAAAATTTAAAAAAAATTAAAT
>NZ_JADEWA010000129.1:0-12079 GCF_015207865.1 Dolichospermum sp. LEGE 00246 | reverse complement strand
ACTTTCAGGAGGCTACAACTTTTATTGAAGGTATCATGCAATCCGCCGAATTAGGTAATTTGCAAATTGAACAGGTGACAACTGATAAATTTCAACTAGCTTATGAATTAAGAAAAAAATTAAACGATAAACCTTATATATCATTTACAGATTTAACTTCTATGATAATTATGGAACAATTAAAAATTCAATATATTCTGACTCAAGATGATCATTTTCTACAATGTGGTATGGGATTTATTAAAATTTTGTAATAAGCGCAAGTAAGTCAATGAATTCATCCCCAAGACCAAAGACATCTTTCAGGTATTATGGGATTACCAAAAAATAAATTACCCAATTTTGTGGGATGGGCATCCTGCCTGTCCTTGGTAATTAGCGGGCAAGACTTGTGCTGAGCTTGTCGTTCGCGTAGCGTGGCGTTAGCCATAGTATGCCCGCACCACAAGAAACTTTTGGGGATTTTTTTAATTGGAAGTCCCTATGTGAAAATGTAGCGGCAGTTTTACAAGCTCAGAGTGCCTGTCTAAGTCATTGGTTGCCCTATTTGAGTCATTGATACTGCAAAGCCCGCAGCCACGTGGAGCGCTTAAACCACTTCATCCACAATCCCAAAATCAACGCCGAAACCTTCTATTTCCCATTGTTAGAGCAGTTTCTGACAGCATAGGAGGGAATATCAAGGACGTTGACACTCGATACCAGCGTGTTATGGTATGAGTATATTAAATATTAATCTCAGTGTCAACTAAAATGATAAGCTACATCATGAATCAAGCTGGCCTCTCACCATGTTAAAATTAAAATATTATTCATAATTCCGACCGATTTTTCGGGGTTTGCATCCGTCTCTTACCCCTTTTACCTGCTTCAACTTACGCCTTATTTTTTGACACAAGTATCTACTGTAATGGTTAACTCTGCTGCTTCTCCTGTAACTAATCGTAAGCCTTCTAAAGTTGAAGGTATCAAAGAAAATAGTAATTTTTTGCGTGAACCTGTGGCGACGGAAATCCTCCAAGACACCACCCACTTTACTGAAGACGCAATTCAGATTCTCAAGTTTCACGGTTCTTATCAACAGGATAACCGTGATAACCGCGTCAAGGGTCAGGAAAAAGATTACCAAATGATGCTGCGGACAAAAAATCCCGGCGGGTTAGTACCCCCAGAGCTATATTTGGCTTTGGATAAATTGGCTGATGAATATGGTAATCATACCCTCAGAGCTACTACTCGCCAAGGCTTTCAACTACATGGTATCCTGAAAAAGAACCTGAAAGCGGCGATCGCTACAATTGTCGAAAATCTCGGTTCAACTTTGGGCGCTTGTGGTGACATTAACCGCAACGTCATGGCTCCGCCAGCCCCCTTTAAAAATCGCTCAGAATATCAGTATGCTTGGGAATATGCCCAAAATATCGCTGATTTACTTTCTCCCCAAACCGGTGCTTATTACGAAATTTGGTTAGACGGGGAAAAAGCCGTTAGCGCCGAAGAACATCCAGATGTTAAAGCAGCCCGACACAGCAACGGTAATGGTACTATTGTTCATGATTCCGTAGAACCTATCTATGGAACTCACTATATGCCTCGCAAATTTAAAATTTGCGTCACAGTTCCGGGAGATAATTCTGTTGATTTATATTCCCAAGATTTGACTTTGGTAGTGATTACCAATAAAAAAGGCACATTAGCAGGATTTAATATTTTTGCCGGTGGTGGTTTGGGGAGAACTCATAATAAGGAAGAAACCTTTGCTAGAGCGGCTGATCCTATCGGTTATGTAGCCAAAGCTGATGTATATAATCTTGTAAAAGCTATAGTTGCGACACAACGAGATTATGGCGATCGCACCGACAGACGACACGCGAGATTAAAATACTTAATTAATGATTGGGGTGTAGATAAATTCCGCACTCAAGTAGAAGAATACCTTGGCAAAAAACTCGAACCATTTAAACCCCTAATCCAGTTTAAATATAAGGACTTTTTGGGCTGGAATGAACAAGGAGACGGTAAACTCTTCTTAGGTATTTCTATTGATAACGGGCGTGTCAAAGATGATGGCACATTTCAACTCAAAACCGCCCTGCGGACAATTGTTGAACAATTTAACCTGCCAATTCGCCTCACAGGTAATCAAAACCTGCTGTTTTACGACATCGCACCAGAAGACAAAGCAGCCATTCAAGAGATTTTGGATAACTGCGGCGTTGTTGCTGACCCTGATCAAATAGCACCATTAACCCGCTATGCTATGGCTTGTCCGGCTTTACCTACCTGTGGTTTAGCAATCACGGAATCAGAACGAGCAATACCGGGTATTTTAGAGAGAATTAGGGCTTTATTAGATAAACTGGGGTTACAAAATCAACATTTTGTGGTCAGAATGACTGGTTGCCCTAACGGTTGCGCTCGTCCTTATATGGCAGAATTGGGTTTAGTGGGTAGTGCGCCAGAATCCTATCAAGTTTGGTTGGGTGGTTCACCACATCAAACCCGGTTAGCACAACCTTTTACAGAAAAATTGCACCATGATGATATTGAAAGTTTCCTAGAACCGATTTTTGTCTTCTTTAAAAAGTTCCGCACACCAAAAGAAAGTTTTGGGGATTTTTGCGACAGATTGGGTTTTGATGCGATTCGGGAATTTGTGGCTGAATACACCCCAGGAGACTCTACCAGCAGTGGTAAATCCCGTCACCGTGTCAGTCTGCGGGATGATTTTTACGCTCAACTCAAGGAAACGGCGGAAAAACAAGAACGACCGATGACTGATTTGGTACATGAGGCTTTGGAGAAGTATTTCCAAACTCTTTAACAATCTCAGCGGCTAAAGCCGCTGAGATTCTTTATCCTATCGGTAGGGATTTAGCTTAAGTTGACACCAATAAGCACTGCTAAATCCCTACACATCAAACGCCTGAATCCTGATTGGGCGCAAGCCCTGCGCCCCTACTCCTGAATTTTCCTGTGTCAATTGTTTGACAATCTCGTAACCACAGTTTAACACTTTGAGCGATCGCACTATTACTACTATCCCTGGGTGGTGCAATAGGTGGTTTGACTGGATAACTACTAGTTTGGGAAAACATCATTACCACAGTCCAGCCAATATTAGTTTTTGTTAAAAATAGCCGATGGAATTCTTGTAATTCTACAGCTTTTTTATGAATATATTTCCGTTCTAATGTAGTAAAAAAAACCTGTCTTACACCCTCCATATTATACTTGTCTCCATTATCAATACCTGGATTTAATGGTAAAGATTTAAACTCTGGTTTACCCGCAGCCAATATATAGGAAAAAGTATCAACACTCCGTTTAAGACGACGAGAACGTTGAATCACCCGGTTAGTATAGCTAGGTAAATCCAGCATCATCTGCGTTGTTAAAGTTTCCAACCTTTGCTCAGAACAGGAATTACTAATTTCGGGATTTATAGGTTGAGAAGGAATATTTTTAGCAATTACTGGGTAGTGAAAATAACTACAGATTATCAACCACGAAAACCACAAAGCAGTGGAGAAATATACCGTTTTTTGAGGGTCTAGCATTGCTCATTAGTGTCAACTGAAAGTAAAATCTATATCCCGCAAGGAACTCAAGTTCCTTGCTAATAGCGAAAGTTGTCTTTTGATGACTAAATATTTGGAAAATTTATTAGTCCGTTTTAACGGACTTGAGCTATGAGACAGGGAATTTATTCCCTGGCGTGTCTATTGAGCATTACTAAACCGTTTCTACCCCCTACAGACTCCTTTGTTCATCACACTGTTTTTAACTCCTCAACAATCTGATTCCAGGCTAACTCAGGTTCAGCCGCCGCCGTAATGGGACGACCGATAACTAGATAATCTGCACCGGCTGTGATAGCTTGGGAGGGAGTGAGCGATCGCTTTTGATCTCCTTTCTCAGCCCAAATTGGTCGTATTCCTGGACAAACCAGTAAAAAATCCTTTTCACAACTTGTTCTTAATTGTTGGACCTCTTGGGGAGAACAAACGACCCCATTTAAACCAGAATTTTGAGCCAATAGTGCCATTTCTAAAGCAAATTCTGGCAATTCGAGGGGAATTTTTAAATCAAACGCCAATTGTCGCGCCGAAATACTGGTTAACAACGTAATAGCGATTAATTTCGGTGGTTTTGTTCCCGCTTTTTCCGCCCCAATTTGCACAGCTTCCGCCGCCGCTTTTAAAGCATCTTTACCACAAGTTGCGTGAATTGTCAATAAATCCACCCCATAACTAGCCGCAGCCCGACAAGCACCAGCAACAGTATTGGGGATATCGTGAAATTTCAAATCGAGGAAAATCCGCTTTTCTTGAGATTTGAGGATATCCAGAATCTTGGGACCTGTGCTAGTAAACAACTCCAAACCAACTTTCCAGAAAGTGACTTGAGGAAGTTTATCAACAAGAGCGATCGCACTATCTAAATCTGGTACATCTAAAGGAACAATAATTTTGTCAGTTGTCATTGGTCATTGGTCATTGGTCATTGGGAAGCATCTTCTTTCTGTCACCTGTCACCTGTCACCTGTCACCTGTCACCTGTCACCTGTCACCTGTCACCTGTCACCTGTCACCTGTCACCTGTCACCTGTCACCTGTCACCTGTCACCTGTCACCTGTCACCTGTCACCTGTTCTCTGTTCCCTATCCTGCCACTAAACGCACAAACTTATTTTTACCAACTTGTAAAACTTTACCGTTTAATTCGCTAGGTTGTGAAAAAGAGGTATCAATATCAGTAATTTTATTTCCATCTAGGCGCACACCACCTTCTTGGATTTTGCGTTTTCCTTCGCCACCGCTTTTACATAAACCGGTAGCACCAAGAATAAAAGCTAATTTAGCAGGAAATTGAGGAATAGCAGCCAGAGAAAATTCCGGTAACGTTCCCTCCTTACCACCACTTTTCGCAGCTTCCTTCGCCTCATTAGCCACCTGTTCACCATGATACTGACAGACAATTTCCCAAGCTAAAAATTCTTGGGCGTGGCGCGGGTTTTCTGGCAAACTATCCAAAGGTAAATCCGTCAGCAATTCAAAATACTGTGACAGTAAATTATCCGGTACACCTTGAAATTTTTGATACTTTTGGGAAGGATGTTCCCCCAACCCCACATAATTACCTAAAGACTTAGACATCTTTTGGACACCATCAGTACCAATAAGAATTGGCAATAACAATCCAAACTGAGGCTTCAGACCAAAATGGCGTTGTAAATCTCGTCCCACAGCAATGTTAAATTTTTGATCAGTCCCTCCCAATTCTACATCAGCCTCCACAGCCACAGAATCATAACCTTGCATCAGTGGATACAGGAACTCATGAAGAAAAATCGGACTCTCTTGTTTATAACGTTCCGCAAAACCTTCCTTGGCTAACATCTGTCCTACGGTCATCGTTGAAAGTAACTCCAAAGTTTTCCCCAAATCTAGACGAGAAAGCCATTCTGAGTTATAACGTACCTCAAGTCTACCGGGGGTATCAAAATCTAAAATAGGACGGACTTGGTCAAGATAAGTTTGGGCATTTTGTGCTACATCAGCTTCTGTCAACTGACGACGCACCTCAGATTTACCAGTAGGATCACCAATACGGGCTGTAAAATCACCAATAATGAGAACTGCTGTGTGACCAGCATCTTGAAACGCCCGTAACTTTCGTACAGGTATGCTGTGACCAAAATGAATATCCGCTCCCGTAGGGTCAATACCCAGTTTAATTCTTAAAGGGCGGTCAGAATTGAGTAATCGCTTTTCCAAACTTTCCGTATCATTATCACCAACATGGGGTTGCGGAAAAATTTCTGCCACACCACGATGCAACCAAGAGAAATTTTGCGTCATACTAAGAAATTCACTATTAACTATACTTTCCACACTAAAAGTTAAGTTTATTATGTTCACAAACCAATTATTTGTCCTTTCTTCTGCCAGATTACTATAATTGCAAAAAATTAACTGCCTTTTTCCATTTAATGAATTACATTTAAATTTACAAGTGAGGAAGTGAGATCGCCGTGTCGTCTAGGACTTTTGCAAACAAACAACCACAAGAGCAGGCTTCATCTGGATTTGAGTTCTTTAAGGGAGTAGGTCAGATAACTGGCGGTACTTTGCTATCCATAACACTCCTAACAAGCTCTATTGTTGCGGGAACACTAGTAGGTTTAGCCATTAGTTTCCGTAATTTACCAGATGTTAGACAAATAAAAAACTTTTTCCCCTCGGAAACAACTTACATATACGATATAAAAGGCAAACTTTTAACTGGTATCCACGGGGAAGCTAACCGAGAAGTAGTACCCCTCAATAAAGTTTCCCCCAACCTCAAACGCGCCGTCTTAGCCAGTGAAGATGGTCACTTTTACGATCATCATGGGATTAACCCCACTGGTGTTGGTCGTGCCATAGTAGTTAATATGGTAGCGGGAGGTGTGAAAGAAGGTGGTTCTACCATCACCATGCAATTAGTTAAAAACCTATTTTTATCTCAAAAACGGGCTTTTACGCGGAAATTGGCAGAAGCTGTCCTAGCAATTCGTTTAGAGCAAATCCTCAGTAAAGACGAAATTCTAGAAATGTACCTCAATCAAGTTTATTGGGGTCATAACAATTACGGTGTGCAAACAGCAGCCCGCAGTTATTTTAATAAATCAGCAGAATATTTAACTTTGGGTGAATCAGCTATGATGGCAGGTTTAATCCAAGCTCCAGAAGAGTTTAGCCCTTTTGCGAGTATGAAACTTGCCAAACAGAAACAAAAAGAAGTTCTGGGGCGGATGGTAGAGTTAAATTGGATCACCAAAAAAGAATATGATGATGCCCTGAAACAACCAATTAAACTGGGTAAGATCAGGTCTTTTCAGGGTAGTGCCTCACCTTACATCACCAATACTGTAGCTCAAGAGCTGGCGAAGAAATTTGGTCGTGATTCCTTGCTTAAAGGCGGAATGCGCGTCCAAACCACTGTTGATGCTAAATTCCAAACAATGGCTGAAGAAACCGTCAAAGAATGGCACGAAAAGCTTCAGTCCCAAGGGTTATCTAAGAATCAAATGGCGCTAGTGTCAATTGACCCTCGCACTCACTTCGTGAAAGCCCTTGTCGGTGGTGTAGATTATAAACTCAGTGAATTTAACCGAGCCACCCAAGCCCAACGCCAACCAGGTTCGGCTTTTAAACCTTTTGTTTATTATGCCGCCTTTGCTACTGGTAAATATACACCTGATACCACAGTCATAGATGCTCCAGTTAGTTATCAAGATGGTAATGGTCGGTACTATCCAAAAAACTACGATGGTAGTTTCGCTGGAGCAATGTCAATTCGCACAGCCCTTGCCCAGTCTCGCAACATTCCGGTGATTAAACTTGGTAAAACGGTGGGGATGAATAAAGTCATTGAAACCTGCCGGAATTTGGGCATTATGAGTCCAATGGAACCAGTTACTTCTCTACCTTTGGGAGCTATTGGTGTTACTCCCTTAGAAATGACTAGTGCTTATGCTACATTGGCTAATTATGGTTGGCAGTCACCACCCACAGTAATTGTTCGTATTACCGATAGTGCTGGTAATGTGATTCTCGATAATACACCCAAACCAAAACAAGTTTTAGATCCTTGGGCTTCAGCAGCTACTATTGATATTATGACTTCAGTAATGACTGAAGGTACAGGTAAAAATGCTGCAATAGGTCGCCCTGCTGCTGGTAAGACAGGAACTACATCCTCAGAAAAGGATATTTGGTTTATCGGTACTGTACCGCAGTTAACTACTGCTGTGTGGGTAGGGAGAGACGATAGCAAACAACTGGCACGTGGAGCAACTGGTGGGGTCATGGTAGCCCCTATATGGCGGGACTTTATGACAAAGGCGCTCAAGGGTGTACCTGTAGAAAAGTTTAAGTCTACTTCTCAGTTTCCACGTCCTAAATCAAATTAAGAGGGAACAGGGAACAGGGAACAGGGAACAGGGAACAGGGAACAGTCAAAAGTTCTCTATCCTCCCCTACTGTCACTGCTTCCAGTTCTCAGTCATTTTGTTTTTTCCAATTCCGCTTTCATCCTTTCTAAGGTCACGTTCATTTGCTCAAACATTTGTTGTGGAGTTACGCCAAACTGACCTAGTTGAGTTTTTAGTTGCTGCATGGTCATTTGTGCCATGAAATCCTCTGATAGCTCGAAACGCTTCATGAAGACGCGGTATCTATCCATCATGGATTCCATTTGCTCAATAAACAGCTTCTTGCCCTCGCGGTCAAATTTGCCGTAGTTGTTGCCAAGTTGAACCAGTGCTTGATAGTCTTCAAACAATTGCTTGGCTTCTTGCTGCACTATTTCAGAGTCGAAGAATCCCATTTTGCTTTTCTTTAACTTAATGCTATTAGTTGAGTAGCTCCGAATTTTGCCTCTATGTCTTATTTTATTGTAGAAGATTCATCTGGGGAAACTACTTCGGTTAAAGTAGGGGTTTTTACCCGAATTTCACTACTTGACTTCAAGTATAGAGTTCGTTGACACTCTCCGGTCTAAAGACGCGGAGATTATTTTTTGTAGGTTGGATGAAGCAACAGCGCAACCCGACGTATTTGTTGGGTCATGGCTAACGCTTCCCGTCAGGGATACGTACCTCAACCAAACCTACTACTAATCTATGTAACTTGACCCATTAGTTGACGAATTGAGTAGAACGGTTATAGATAAAATGATATTCACTAAACGAAAAAGCCGTACTATTGCTGCTATTCTAGCATTTTCCGGCACATTAACGGTTTCGGGTTTACATAAATTTTACTTGGGACAGCCACTTTGGGGAATTCTATATGTTTTGTTGTCTTGGACACCTATTCCCAAGGTGGCTTGTGCTATTGAAGGGGTTTGGTATTTAACTCAAGAGGAAGAAACTTTTGATCGATATTTTAATTTGGGTGAGTCGGTAACGAGAGTACCACCACCAGTTGGTAATCAAGTGGAATCGGTTGCTAATGCTTTGCGTGAGTTAGAAGCACTCCGTCAAGATGGATTAATTTCTGAGTATGAGTTTGAGCAAAAACGTCGTCAGATGTTGGATCAGATTTAGCTATCCCGACAGAAGCCCCACGTCTCACTCTTAGGAGCGTGGGATGAATGGCGCGTGAGTCGACGACAGTTCCCTGACTAATGTGCGTAGCACGAAGGAAGGGAACAGGTCGGAAATGAACACTTTCTTATTCTTCCGGTGAATTTTGGTTTTCAATATATTTTCGTAATGTTGAGATAGTTACCCCGCCACAACTAGCAACAAAATAAGACCCGTTCCAAAAAACATCTTTCCAGTAAATTTTTGCTAAATGTTCTGAGAACTCTTGGCGTAATTTCCTGGAAGAAACTGATTTAAGATTATTTATGGTTCTTCATTACTTGTTATGCTAAAGTGAGAAGTTGAGAGAAGGGAACAGGGAACTCTTAACTCTTAACAGGGAACTCTTAACTGGGAACAGGAAGAGAGTTTTGAGTGATTTTACTTTTCTTCACATACCTTTAAATTTTTCTGTTCACCTACTTAATTGGTGTATACTGAAATAGTAACACCAACATCAGGAAAAGGCAATAAGCAGGTGCGGATATCATACCAATACCGAATGAAACCGACAAAAGAGCAAGCAAAAAAGATTGATGAAACGCTAGAAAAATTGCGTTATCAATACAATTATTTGCTGGCTCAACGGTTTAATTGGTATGAACAAAACCGTTCTCCTATTAATAGATGTTCTCTTGTTGTTTGTCATTTACCAGAATTAAAAGAACAACCTAATTATTACAGTCAAAAAGCATCATTGACTCAACTTAAAAAAGACCGTCCTTGGTACAAAGAAATCCATTCTCAAGTGCTACAGGAAGTTTCTAAAAAAGTTGAATTAGCTTTTGATAGATGGTTGAAAGGTGATAGTAACGGCAAAAAATCTGGCAGACCTAGATTTAAAGGTGCGGGGCAATACAAAACATTTACGTTTCCTCAATTCAAGCAACATCACTTTGTTAACAATAAGATTACACTGTCAAAAATAGGAGATATAAAGGTAATTGTTCATCGTCAAATACCCGATGGATTTGATATTAAAACTGTGTCTGTCACTAAAAAAGCGGACGGGTATTATGTCACTCTAAGCCTTGATGATAAAACAGTTCCAGTGGTGAAACCCGATTTTAATGCTAATAATATTGTTGGTATTGATGTCGGACTAATTGATTTTATTGTCACCTCAGACGACGAAAGAATTGCATCTCCTAAGTTTTTACGTAAAGCTGAACGCAAATTAAAATCTGCACAGCGTCGCGTCTCTCGTAGGAAAAAAGGATCTAATCGTCGTAAAAAAGCTATTAAAAAACTGGGTATTCAACACAAGAAAGTATCAGATACCCGCAAAGATTTTCACTTTAAAACAGCAAATAATCTCCTCAAAAAGTCCGATGTTATTGCTGTGGAAAAGTTGAACATAAAAGGACTTACTAGAACAAGATTGGCTAAAAGTGTTAATGATGCTGGTTGGGGACAGTTCATCACCATACTTTCAAACAAAGCCGAAAATGCTGGTTTGAAAGTGATAGCTGTAAATCCCAACGGCACGAGCCAAGAATGTTCTATCTGTGGTAACAAAGTTAAAAAGCCGCTATCCCAAAGAATGCACAATTGTCTTGTATGTCATACGAGTTTGTGCAGGGATATAAATGCGGCTATAAACATCAAGAACCGTGGGACACACGGTCTTAAAGCTCAATCAATGTCCGGATTAGGAGTCGTTGAGAAGCCCACACTCACCTGAAAGGGAGTGTGTGGAGTATGTCACGTGATTGGTAAAAGGATCAGGTTAAGAATGAGTAAGTGGCTACCTTTAAATCTGAAATTGCAAAGGCTTCGCGCTAAGTTGATGAATGATCCCTATTATCGTTTGCAGTCCTGGGAAGAGGTGCAAATGGCGGCTGAGTTGGGTTTGGGTGTTGATGCTAATCAGGCGACTGTGGATGATTGGCTGCGTTTACCTGGGTTGTCAATTCACCAAGGGCGATCGCTTGTGGAACTTTCTCGCGCTGGTGTGGTATTCTACTGTATTGAAGATGTGGCGGCGGCTTTGGGTTTGCCAGTACAACGGTTAGAACCATTAAAACCTTTGCTGAATTTTAATTATTATGATCAGAATTCCCTGGATAAACCTCAGCCGATTAATCCTAATACTGCTTCGGTAGAAAGTCTTGCCAAAATCCCTTTTATAGATTTATCTTTAGCACAGATAGTTGTGGAAAACCGTACGGCTGCTGGTTCTTACCGGAGTTTAGCAGATTTTCAACAACGTTTAGAATTATCTGGGGATGCGATCGCTCAATTGATGTATTATTTACGCTTTTCGTAGGGGCGCAGGGCCTGCGCCCTTTGTCAGTGGTCAGTGGTCAGTGGACTAAATTAAGCCGATGCGGTCCAGAGGCCAAAAGCGGAACGTGGCGCGACCGATGACGTTTTGACTGGGGACAAAACCCCAATAGCGAGAATCATTACTATCATTCCGATTGTCTCCCATGACGAAAAATGCGCCTTCTGGGACTTTGATTTCTGGAAATGGGCTGTTTGGTGGTTCGGCAATGTAGTCTTCTGTTAAGGCTGTACCGTTGAGGTAAACTTTGCCTTGGGCGATACTAATTATTGCGCCTGGTTCACCAATTACTCGTTTGATAAAGGCTTGGTTTTGAGAATATCCACGTCTTTGTAGTTCTGGTGGTGAGTTAAAAACGATGATATCGCCGATTTTGGGAGGATGAAGGCGGTATGATACTTTTTCTACAACTAAGCGATCGCCTGTGTGCAAGGTAGGATACATTGATTCTGAGGGAATCAGGCGTGGTTCAGCAATAAATGTCCGAATTAGAAGTGCTAAACACAGGGCAATAGTTATTAAAACTAAATTTTCCTGCCAACTACTCCAGATTTTTGTTTGTGAAGAAGTATCTTTAATATCACTTTTGTGAGGAGTCATAGTTAACAGTGTAAGTAGGAGTTAAAAGAAGCAGGGGGAGTGGGGGGAGTGGGGGG
>NZ_JADEWA010000755.1:0-1211 GCF_015207865.1 Dolichospermum sp. LEGE 00246 | reverse complement strand
GTTGTGTATAAGAGACAGGAAAAATAATTCTCAACTACTTGGCAAATAAAAAATCATCTGCTATATTTAGAGCATACCCAAAAACCTAATCCCCTAATCCCCTGTCCCTACGGGGATGTAGAGACGTTCCTCGGAGCGTCTCTACTCTTTTGTATTCACCTAATCAGCATTAAGAATTTTGGGAACTCGGAAAAAATCTCCTTCCTGTTGAGGCGCACTGTTGAGGATTGCTTCTCGTTCGGGATAGGGTTGGAGAATATCTTCTCTGGTGACGTTGCTAACATCAATAGCTCTGGTTGTCGGGGCTACATTAGTGACATCCAGTTGATTTAGTTGTTCTATATAGTCTAGAATACCACCCAGTTGAGTGGTAAATTGTGCCTCTTCGTCTGCTGTTAATTCTAAACGAGCGAGATTAGCGACTTTACGAACTTGTTCACTATCAATCATAATTTGTTAATTGTCAGTTGTTAGTTGTCAGTTGTCAGTTGTCAGTTGTCAGTTGTTAGGCAAACTTTTACAACCGACTAATGACTAATGACTAAGTTAAAAGAATATGTCAATTTGCGATCGCCCGGTGGTTTTTATCCAGTTCTGAGCTTCAATATAGTTATTGGGAGCCATACGAATCGCTCTAATCCAATAATCCGCTGCTTGATCAAGTAATGCTTCACCACCGTCATTATCCCCTGCTTCCTTAGCTCTCTCACCTTGAAAATGATAAATCACGGCAATATTATTCAAGGCTTGGGGTAATTGTGGATTTAATTCAATGGCCTGATGATAATACTCTAAAGCCTTATTATGATCGCCGTTACTGGCATAAATTAAACCCATGTTATAAAGGATATAACTCCGATCATTAGAGTCTTCCTCCATTTCTAAGGCTTCTGTATAGTAGTCTAGTGCTTCGGCATATTCGCCTTCTGCCTGTGCGGACATTCCATCTCGATAATAAACAAAGGCTTCTTTCGCCTTTTTGTTGGTTGGCAATATCTTGAGAATGATATCTGCCATTACTGTAAAGGATTTGTCAACAAAGTTATCGTTTTTCTGTGTTCTTGGCATATTTGTCTCTATGGTTGCTTAATTGCAGCATACCGCTAATTTAACTAATTTTTGGAGGTTTGAGTTATCCCCAGAAATATGAAGTAAGATTTTCAGAATTATTGACCGCAGATAAACGCAGATAAACGCAGATAAATTAATAG
>NZ_JADEWA010000128.1:0-12110 GCF_015207865.1 Dolichospermum sp. LEGE 00246 | reverse complement strand
CTACTAATTTACATCACATCAATTAATTAAAAATCTAATCAATTATTATCTCTGGACACTCCCTACCCTATAGAATGACGGAGATTATTGCTTCAATGAGCAACATTACCCTGTAGAAAAGATATTAAGTAGTGAGACAGAATTGATTACACAATGTTATTGCGTTAGCGCAACGTAGCGTTAGTCATATGGGACGAAGTGAAATGAAGCAATTCCAAGGGTTGTGATTGCTTCCCTTCGCTCGCAATGACTGTAAGGAATGTGAATTAAATAAAGTGCAAAAGTAGGGTGTGTTAGCGACAGCGTAACGCACCATTCCACATTAAATCAGAATTGCAGGTTATTAAATTTGCGTTCCTAAATATTTTTGTCCAATTACTTACCGCGATTTTTGATAAATTCGTTCAATCTGATCTACAGTTACCTGTGGACTACAATAAATTTCCAATAGTTCCCTAGCTTTTACCCTCCTTTCTTGTCGTATATTTGGATTATTTAATAATTTCACAGTTCGGTCAATCAAACCTTGATCATCCTCACAAATCCCAGCGTGAATTCCATCTACCGCCGGCATACCTTCCACACCATCAGTATTTGTTACTACAGGTGTACCTAAAGCAAAAGCCTCCATCACTTTCACTTTCATGCCACTTCCAGAAATAGGTGTATATAGCATAACATCCATATTAGCAAAATAGGGTAAAGTATCTGGTACATCTTGATAGATTTCCAAATCTTCTATATCCGTAAATTCTGCTAGTGCATCTTGAGCAGAACGTCCCACAATTTGCAATTTAGCATTAGGAACACGACATTTTATTTCTGGCCATAGTTTAGTCAGGAGTCTCACAGCCGCAGAATAGGATGGTGTCCAATTAAAGCTACCAATTAGCCCGACTATTGGTTGAGGATTAACTTGCTTTTGTTCCGCAAATGGATAAAGTGAAAAATCTATTCCCAATGGAACTGTATAAATCTGAGCTTGGGGATTAATTGTTTGAATATGTTTGCTAAGACGTTCTGATAAGGTAATTATTTTTGGGAAAGCCTTCAATAATTTCTGTTCCGCTCGATGGGTGAAGAATTTCCTAAAGAGTATTTCTAGAGATTTGTTATTCTCAAAAGTTCCATCTAAGGAATATAGGTAGTGGATATTGATTAGAGACCGTTCCTTATATTCAAGTCCTAGCCAACCACTCCAAAGCTGTTCAAGATGTAAAATATCGTAAGGTTTAGCAAGTTCAGTAGCTAAATCTTGACGTAATTGTTGACTAAATATATATGAATAAGGTTGCTGAATAGTTTTTATTTTATCTATTAATCCCTTTTTTTGCTGAGGAATAAGATAGCAACGTAAGTCATACTCCGGGGGAGGAAAAAGATTTTGAACTTTAGATATATCTTGCAATTCCCGACAAGTTACAAAAGCAGTCACATAATGACTTCTGCTAACCAGTTCTTTCAATAACACATAATACCATCTAGCATCCGCATTACCATAAGGTAACGGTGGTGAATTTATTACTAAAATAATTCGTAAGGATTTCATCTTTTAAAAAATGTTACTCCATCTTATCTAAGATACTTTTTGCTATATGATCCCAAGTATAATCCCGTAATTCTTCACTAATAGAAAATACTAACTCATTGTAATATTGTTTATCCTTCCGCCATTTTTGCAGTTTTGCTGCCAAATCATCAGCATCATCAGAATTAGGAAGTAACAAATCTTGCAACTCGGATGGATAAGTAATTGGACAAAAATATTTACAGTCATTGCGAGCGAAGGGAAGCAATCACAACCCTTGGAATTGCTTCATTTCACTTTGTTCCCTATGGCTAACGCCACGCTGTGCTAACGCAATGACATTGTGTAATTAATTCTGTCTCACTACTTATCGTTCGTCCACTCCAGCATCAGCACTGACTATTGCTGGTAAACCACAACACTTCATGCACCCCCAAATCATAAGCCTCATAACGAGTCGGAGCGACCAAGCAATCAGCAGCCCGTAACAAATTCGGCACATCAGCACGAAAACCGAGAAAATTTATGTACGGTTTTTCCATAACGGTAGTTCTGCACCAACACCAATTACTACTAAATTAGCATTCCAATCGGAGGATTTACATAACTGTTGCCATGCTGTAAACAGTGTATCAAATCCTTTCAGTTGATCGCCTAAAGCACCAATAAATGTTACAATTCTTTTATAAGGCAACCTAACTATTGACGAAGTATAGCCTATTCTGTGGGGATCGCTGGATAAAAGATTTGGAGATAGATCCGGTACGATTCTAAATATTTGAGGGATTCGGAATAATGCGTAAGATATTGTTGTTTCTGGCGGTTATGCTGCCGCATCTATTAAAGCTTTTTATTTACAGACAAGTAATGGGCTGGGAAATCGGTAAACAGGTGAAGATTGGTTTTAGCTATATTGATTGTGATCAAGTTTTTATGGGTGATAATATACGGATTAGACATTTCAATATTATTCGTGGACTGAAGCATTTTCAAGTCGGAAGTAATTCCTATATCGCCAATTTCAATGAATTTTTCGGCAACAATAGCTCAGATGAAAAATGGAAAAATGACCTGACTTTAGGGGAAGGAGTTCTGGTTATGAGTCACCATTTTATAGATGTTGCTGGGACTGTAACGATTGGTAGCCACACGACCATTGCAGGGCGAAATACACAGGTTTGGAGTCATAGTTTAACCTATCCTCAGGATATTCCTGCTCTTGTGCCAATGGATGTTTCTATTGGCAAAGAAGCTTATATCGGAGCAAGATCAACATTGATTGGTTGTAGTATTCCCGATAGAGCGGTAATTGGTGCAGGAAGTGTGGTCAACAAAAGTTTCGCTGCCGAAAGCTGTCGTCTGTTAATTGCGGGAAACCCCGCCACAATTAAAAAGCGATACGACAATTCAATTATAATTGATAGGCAAGAATAAAGTTTACAAGGACTGTATCTACGAGAATAAATTTGTTGGAGCCAATTAAGTTTTTTCTCGTGCGTTTCTAAATATTTGAGTAGAGAAATGATGTTATTGGCAAGAGCATAATCGCTAAAATCAAATTAACTTGATTAATATAATACTCTTGAGAATCAATTGAAACAATATTCTCTTTTAAAATTATAAACTTCCAGACTGTTCCCGTAGAAACAACGCCATAAATTTCAGGTAGAACTTGTCCTTCTTGCTGATTAAATATTTGAGCCGCCACCATTTCTGCTATACACTGACCTAAACCTCCTTTAATATTTTCATTTTTAGCTTCCACAATTGTTAACACTGGAACACGAATAAAATACTGCTCTTTCGAGCAACTAATAATATAGTCACAATAGCCCGACAAACCTTTTTCTTGATCAACATTAAACTCAATGCCAGAAAACAAACTAATTCGATAATTGGCTTGACGACGTAATTCTGCTAGAATGGGCGCTATTAAAAATTCAGAACGAGCCTTTTCTGTATTGATCGCAGTTGCTAGAGGTAAATATTCTTGAATAGTTTGTTGTAAATAATCGGTCGGCATTACGCTTTCAGTATTTGAAAATAAATTGCGATCCTCCTCAATAACTAAGTTAAAAGCAGTTTGCACTTTACTGAGTGTCGTAAATTCACTATAAGACATAATTTAGTATCCTATAAACTCGGTAAGCTATATCTCCCTATTAAATACTAACATTGTTCAGAAATCTTACAGTATTACATCGCTGCCAAGATGTTTTTTGCCATATCATCCCAAGTGTAATTTCTTAATTCCTGACTAAGAGACAATACTAACTTTTGGTAATCCTCTTGATGCGATCGCCATTTTTGCAGTCTTGCTACTAAATCTATCACATTATCAGGATTAGGAAGTAACAAATCTTGCAACTGTGGAGAATAGCGTTCCGCAACACCAGCATCAGCACTAACTATTGCTGGTAAACCACAACACAAAGCTTCATGTACTCCTAAACCATAAGCCTCATAACGAGTCGGAGCAACTAAACAATCAGCAGCCCGTAGCAAATTCGGGACATCGTGACGAAAGCCGAGAAAATGAATGTTAGAAATGCCAGCATCAGCAGCACGACTTTTCCATAACGGTAGTTCCGCACCAACTCCCACTACCATCAAATCAGCATCCCAATTAGAAGATTTACATAACTCTTGCCAAGCTGTAAATAGAGTATCAAATCCTTTCCGGCGATCGCCTAAAGCACCAATAAATACTACAATGTTCTTATCTGGCGACCATCCTAACTGTTGACGCAGTATAGCCCGTTCCGTTGGTATCGCTGGATAAAAGATTTGGGTATCTATACCATAATAAACTACGTGCAGTTTTTGTTCAGGAATCGCCAACTTCTCCATTAAATCTCGTTTAGTGCGGTTTGAATTCACAATAATTACCCGTGCAGATGTTAATGCCTTTTTTTCATCATCTAAGAACATCCGATGGGAAATCTTCCCCTTTAATTGACGCAATAAATTCACTTGAGAGTCAGATTCATAAGCTGCATGAACATAATGTACCCAGTTAACATCTCCCCATTGACAATTACCTCCATTGACTATAACTCTAGCATTCTCCCGCATCAGACGCTGTGCTTGTAAACGTCCTATCCAATTCAGTAAGGGGCTACTCAATAAATCAGAATTAGCTAATTTTGGCACAGGATGAAATTGAACATGAGGGTAAGCCAATAATTCATCTGCTACTCGATAGCCTACTAGATATACTTTTTCTCCTTGTTTTGCCAAATAGTTCGCCAAAGCAAAATTAGCTCTATCCATGCCACCAGTTTTGACAAAATCCGCTACTACGAGTAAATAAAATTTCATAACTACTAGGTTGTTGAAAGATTGTCATTTTTAGTATTGTTAGCAACTACAAATAGTGCGCCATTCAATAACCATAATTCCATACCCCCTTGACTATTAAATATGGGATAATTAAAGGTAATGGCTATAGCACCAAGATTGTAAGCAAAAACCAATCCACCCCACAGCGCAAAGTCACCTAATTTACGATTAATAGCAATTTTCCAAGCAGTAATGCCAGCCAAATAAAGAGCAGCAACATAAGCAAGTATCAGTGGTACACCTCCATCTAATAGCCACCCTGTCCACTGGATTTCTACCCAAATAGGTTGGGACTCCAGATAGGTGTTATCACCAAAATAGTTATTCATCATTCCCCAACGCCCTAAACCAGCCCCCAAAGGATATTTAGGTAGTAAGTTGTTAATAGTATCCTGCAAAAAATGTCCCCTATTTTCCTGGTATACTTGGTGAGCAGAACCAGCAAATAAGCTAGTTATCCGGTTGAGGGTAGACTGACCTCCAATTGCTACTGCCCAGGAAAACGTTGCTATAAACAAAGCTGTCACACTGGAAACCATCATTGTCAAACGGGCAATTTGGGCTGTCCTGATTAAGACTAACGCTAAGAAAACCATAGATATGGCAGATAAGGCCAAAATAGAGCGCACTTGGGATAAATAAATGCAAAACAATCCAATACCACCACTAGCTATACCAGTAAGTCGTAAAATTGGATTTTTGTATTTGATGGCAATAACAACACCAAACAGTAAAGCATAAAAACCAGCATTTGCTGCCCCTCCAGGTGAGTCAGTCAACCCCATTGGCCTATACACTTGTATGCCATTAGTTAAAGTAATTAACAAGTTATCTCCACCATAGATACTATTCTGAATAACTGTGGAAAGAGATGGCTGAAATTTGCCAGGAAAATAGACTTGCAACACACCAAAACATGAACTAAGAGTGTGAATTCCCCACATCAAAAACATTAAACTATTGAACCCAACCTGTGTAATTTTTAAACCTCTCACCCAAAATAAAGGACTGAGAATAGCAAGATACATAGCACATTGAGCCAGCCCAGCCGTTATAGAATTAATTTGGGGATGTAAACTCAACTCTAACACCAAGATGGCCATGACTATCAATGCTGGGTTAGTGGCAGGATGTTTGTTTCCTTCTGGCTTCAACCTTACTAATAAAAATAGACTCAGTGCAAAGGAAGCGCCCCGTATGGGTACACGAAGAAGACCGACTTGGGGAATCAATAGTAATAGTTGAAGAGTAAACTGTAGGAGGATGAAGCTGTGCGCCCATGTCCAGTTGAGTTTCTTCCAGATAGAAGAATTTGATAAGTTATGTTCTGTTTGGCTAATCACTCAATTTACCTAAATAATTTAATTTGTTATTTATTTTTTATTAATACTTGCCATCCAGGTTTCTGAAAATAACTAATTACTCGCTCAGGATTTTTCGTAGCTAGAAAACTTGTAGGCTGCCAATTAGTCCGTGCAAGTTCAGAGTTAGGAGGTAAGATAACAGGTTTTGCAAAATTACGGTGAATCCTAAAAACCCTATATCCCATTGATTCAAACAATGTAGTAATAGGTGTAGGATATTCATTATGCTCTTCAAAAACACAGTCTCGTATTCTTTGTTGTTGTAGTAATTTTTTTGCTCCTTTTAGTACCTGTAGTTCATGACCTTCGACATCAAGTTTCATGACTCCTATTTGTTCTGTTTCTGGAAACAAACTATCCAAAGAGCATGATTCTAAAATTATAGATTTATCTGTAACTTCATCAGTAGTAACAACAGAAGCTAAACCTCGATTAGTCGTAAAAGAATCAGGAATCTGAAGTTGTACTTTTCCTTCCTGTTCAGAAATAGCAACATTTTTAATACAAAACTGGACATTTCTTTTTAACTGCTCTTGCCATTGATTAACATTATGTTTTAATTCTGAAAATATTTCTGGATGAGCTTCAAATGCCCAAACACAACCGCCAGAAATAGAACTAACACGAGCAGCTAAAACTGATGTCATATAGCCAATATTTGCACCAACATCTATTACTAATTCACCTGGTTTAGTTAACCGCCAGAGTGTTTCTGTAACAGCTAAATCAACTATTCCTAGTGTGGTCAAAATTTTTCCATGTTCTTCCTGTGGACGCACTCTAATTTGCATACCCCAAGGAAGTCTCTTATCCACAAATTCAGCGGCTGATGTTGGCCTAAAAGGGAGTATCCTTTGTAAAGCAATTTTTGGTTGATAGAAGTATTCTGGTTTGAAAATTTTGTCTAAAATCATAAGATAGTCCCTTATTTGAGTTTCTGACCCACACAAAGAATATTGTCACTAAATGCCCGACCCCGAAAACCTAAACTTTTCGGCCAGTGCCAAGGTGTAAAAGGTATCCGTCCACAATAACTATAATCTATGTTAATATTAGTCAAACCGCACTCTGTAAATATTCTAATTAAGTCAATTTCCAATAATGCAGTTATATGGGCGGGATAAAGACCAGGTGCTTCTTGAAAGGCGTTAAACTGATTTTTGAGAATTAACGTTAACTTGCTCAACAGGCTTAAATTATTAGGTGTAGTCACAATTACCAATCCACCTGGTTTAGTTAACCTAACCAATTCTCGCATCAAAGCTCGTGGATTTTCTAAGTGTTCAATAACCTCCACTGCACAGACTACATCAGCCACTTGTTCTGGTAAAGGTACTTTGCCAATATCTAAATCAAAAGGAATAAATTCTATCTGTGTCGGTAAATCATCATAGCGAACAGCATCTACACCAAGATAACGGTTAAAGCCATTATTTACCAATGAATAGAGTTTGCCCTGACCACAACCCACATCTACCAATACACCACCTTGAGAATGTCTTTGTGCTATTATTCTCGCTACCATTTGATAGATATGGTCGCCACTAGCACCAAGGCTTTGTTTAGCCCTATTTTCAACATTGCCGACATCAGACACACTCATGCTGCAACCTCCTGTTTGACAACTTGAGAAAGTAACCTGTAAAGCTGATTTAATTGCCTTTGGGGATTACACAGATACTCAGCCCTGGACTTACCACCAGATGCTAAAGTTGCTCTTTCACTAGGATTGGCAATCAATCCACCTAAAACATCGCTTAAGGCATTAATATCATTAGGAGCAACCAAGCGCCCACAGGAATCATCAACAATTTCCATTGCTCCTCCCATAGCTGTTGTCACCACTGGTAAACCTGCATAAAGGGCTTCTATAAAAGCAATCCCGAAAGGTTCAGAACCACTATTGGACTGACAATGAATATCCGCAGATGCTAACAAGTATGGTACATCAGCACGTTGTCCCAAAAAGCGAACCTGTTCACTAATACCCAGTTTTTTTACTTGAGTTTCCAATTCTTGAAGATATTCTGCTTCATGGGGACGTTGCACTCCCCCAGCTATCCAACATACCCACCCTGGTACTTCCCGCAATTGTCCTAAAGCCGAGATTAACAGACTTTGACCTTTCCAGCGTTCCAAACGAGATACTTGGATAATAACTACGGTATCATCAGGGGTATTGAGTTGAGTTCTGACAGATTGGCGAATTGAAGCATGATTAACAATATTTGCTGGAGCTACAGGCAGATAAACAGTTTCACAGTGAGTTCGATAAAGTTTTGTTACAGTCCCTTGGGTGTAACGACTATTAGCAATCACTAAATCTGGAACAACTAACTTTGCTAACTGTTCTAAAACTTGGTTGCCATTTACTGTATCATGACACCAAAAAATCAGGGGTATGTGATTAGCCTTGACAACTGAGCCAAAAATTCCTTGTACCCAGCAAGCATGACAAATCACCACATCAAATTGTTCTTGTTTGAGAATTTGCTGGAGTTGATTTCTCGCTTTCCAAACGGTCAAAGGATGACTAATTTTGACGTTACCCAGTTGATGTACTTTGGAGTCTAAATTTCGCAGTTCGTCAGCTAACCTACCTTCAAAACACAAAGCAAACTGAGGCTGCATTTCCTGACATAAACTTTGCTCTTTAGCTAGAGTCACCAATAGAGTTTCAATCCCTCCAAAGAGATTTCCTGAGTAAATATGGAGGATTTTCATAGTAAATTCACGGGTGATTGTAATGTAGTGTAATTCAATTCTGAACTCAAAATTTTGTCATATATATTCAAACTACGTTCACCCATAGATATATGATTAAAATATTCAGCCCGGTCTTGACTAGCTTTAACGAGTCTATTACGTAATCCTGGCTGACGTAGGAGACGATTGGCCGCTTCAGCTAAAGCTTTCGAGTTATTAATGGGTACTGTTAAACCTTCCTGTTCATGACGACTAACCCAAGGGACTCCACTACAAGGAATATTGGCATTAATCACCGGACAACCACTAGCCATTGCTTCTACCTGAACTAAGCCAAATCCCTCGCTGCGGACATTAGAAGGAAACCAAAGAGCGGTAGCAGCATGATAAGCTCCTACAAGTTGATCTTCACTGACATGACCTAACCAAACAATACGGTTTTCCACTCCTAATTTTCGAGCTAATGCTCTTAACTTTGATTCTAAAGATCCAACTCCAATAACAACAAGCTTTCCCTGTACTCTTGGGAGAGCCTGAATAGCTATATGCAAGGCTTTGTAATAGACCAGTCTACCCACAGCCAGCCAGATTGTATCTCCATATTTTTCGCGGAGGTTGCGACTATAAGCCAGTGCCTCTTGATTCGGTTCTCTATAGATTTCAATATCTAAACCTAGTGGGATCACATTTAATTTATGAGAATAAAATCGCAGAAATTTTGAGCCTTGAATATACTGAAAACTGGTAGTTAATATTTGTGAACTTTGACTATAAATGATATGTTCAAAGGGACGCAAGGCATATTTTAGGATTTTTTGTTTAATGACATCACTATGGTGGGTAATTACTAAAGGTATTTTCCTATTCAACATGGTTAAAGCCATGAGCATAGTTGGATTAGGTGTATGGAGATGAAAAATAGTATTTGGTTTGTTAACAAATTTATTAATTTCTTGGCACATTCCTGAACAAATATCAAATCTAGCTACTGATAAAAGCCGACCAAGCCGGGTAATGTGAACATTTCTATCCATTTCATAACCAGTTCTGGTTTTAGTCGCTAAATGTCCTTGTTCATCAAATCCATTGACACAAATTACATGAACTTCTGCACCCACAGCAGCTTGAGTTCTGGCTAGAGTTTGAATAGAAACACCTATTTATCAAGCATCTGGTCAGTTAGTCCTCAAAAAGAATTCCACCTCTTCACTGACAGGAGTAGGTAGCCAATTAGGGCAACTGGAAAGTTCAGTGACTGGTAGACCACTGGGAACAGAGATAGCTGTATTACGTTCCCTGCCTATAGCTGAAAAAACAATTAGTAGTCTCAAACTCAACTTAAACCCGCTAACTCTTATAAAAGACATACAGATCAAGAATATAGAGAATACTGATATTTTAGAAATAAGTTATGCAACTACAAATCCTCGACAGGCCACTCAGATTGTTAACTCATTAATGAAAGTTTATATAGAGAATGATATTAACGCTAACCGCTTGCAAACCAAATCTGCGAGGCAATTCATCGCTGAACAACTACCAAAAGGAAAGCTTGTACTAAACCTGGCGGAAAGGAGAATGTTAAATTTTAAACAAGAGAATAGAGTGTTAGACTTGAGGGCAGAAGCGGCATCAAGTGCTAGTATTCTCGCAGATTTAGATAAACAGGTAGTAGTAACGAAATCAGCATTATCCGTGCAAACTGCAAAAATGGCATCAATTAGGCGGTTGTTTGGGATAAATTCACAGGAAGCTGTAATTGCTGGTTTTGTGGGTGAGTCACCGAATGTTACCCAAGTATTGCAACAGTTACAACAGACACAACAAAAATTGGCAATATTAAGGTTGACCTTAAATGATACCCACCCCACGGTAATTAATCTCCAGGAACAGGAAGTTGTTCTTAAACAAGAACTCCAGGGACGGATCAAAAGCAGTTTTGTTGGTAACGTGGGGCGTTTAAATCAAATAAAAAATGCCGAGGACATAGTTCCATTAGGTGGATCTAGTTTGCAACAACGTATTCTTGCAGATTATGCTGATGCTGAAACAGAACTTCTGAGCTTAGAAGTGCAGTTGAAGGCTCTAGCCGAAGCAATTCAATATTATAGACAAAGGGCTAATGTGTTGCCACAACTTGAATTACAACAACGCCAGATAGAAAGAGAAATAAGTGCTACTGAGTCTAGCTATCAAAATCTCCTGGCTAAATATCAGGAACTGCAAGTAGCCGAAAATATGCAGGTTAGTAATGCTAGGGTAATTACGCCGGCGATAATTCCCGTCGTACCAATTAAGAGCCGTCAGTATACTAATTTACTCCAAGGATTGATTGGTGGGGTTTTACTGGGTGCGGCTACAGCTTTTATGCTGGAAAAAATGGATAACACCATCAAGACAACTAAATCTGCTCAAGAATTGTTAAATTATACCCTCCTAGCCTATATTCCGTCATTTAGTAATGGTAGCGAAATTCCCGATATCATTGTCAGCAACCAATCTGACTCTCCTATGAGTGAGGCTTTTCGGATGTTGGAAACCAATTTGAGATTTTTTAATTCTCAACAACGAATCAAAGTTGTTGTCGTATCAAGTTCCGTACCGAAAGAGGGTAAGTCCACAATTTCCGCCAATTTAGCTTTTGCCATGTCACAATTAGGACATAAGGTATTACTAATAGATGCAGATTTGCGGAAACCTAATCAAAATAAAATTTGGAAAGTTGCTAATGAGATTGGTTTAAGTAATGTTATTAAAGGCCAGTCAAATTTAGATAGTGCCTTAATAGAAATTACACCTGACTTACATCTGATAACTGCGGGTAAAGAAACTAAGAACCCCTCGAAAATAATCGGTTCTAGTCAAATGCCTAAGTTGATAGACCAGCTTGCCCAGGAATATGATTTTGTGGTGATTGATACACCGCCTTTGACTGTTTCTGCTGATGCTACCATTTTAGGTAAATTGGCGACTGGAATTTTGTTTGTTGTCAGACCAGGAGTAGCTGATACTGATAGTGTTTCTATTGCTAAAAATGTGTTAGATCAGGCTAATCAAAATGTTTTAGGTGTAGTTATGAATGGCATTAGTGCTAGACAGCAATATTATGACTATGCTGGAAGTGAGGTTGGTTAGGCAGGGAGCAGGGAGCAGGGAGTAGGGGGCAGGGG
>NZ_JADEWA010000754.1:0-1233 GCF_015207865.1 Dolichospermum sp. LEGE 00246 | reverse complement strand
AAATAGCACAGATAAAAATTCTGGATAAAAATTTTCTTTATGGGTAAAATTCTGAAACTGATTAGTTAAAAACTTATGATCACCATTTCCCCAACTTTCATTTTCTGGCACACCTAACCAGCCTTTTTTCTGGATAAAATATAAAAAGACAATCCTTCCTAATAATTTTTTACTAAAATCACGAATAGCTTTTTCATCACCATTAAAGACAGTTTTAGAAATACCAGGTTGGGAAACCATATATTTACAAAAACCATCATAATGCTTTTTATATTCATCAAAAAATGTTTGGGAGCATCCCAATAATGTAATAAGTATAAATACTCAAGCAATAGCCTGATTGAGATAAGCACAACGCAAGTTCAAAATCTGGGAAACATTTTCTGCCTTCCATTGCGCTCCTGTTATTTTTATCCTGGCTCCAATCTGCTTAATCTTCGACTCCACGCTCCCTGAACCAATGCAAATTCCTAAATCTTGATACAAACCGTAGTCTGGTATTCTCTGGCGATGCTTTTGGACATAATTGGTGGAAATTCACCACGGCCTTATTTTGAGACCCTTTAAACTCCGCTAAGGCCATTTCTATGTTTATCTCATTATCTCGTTCCCAGTCTCTGACTGGGAATGCTATTCAGAGGCTCTGCCTCTGCTATTATTGAAGGCAGAGCCTTCTAGAATTCATTCCCATACAGAGTATGGGAACGAGAAAACGAGAAAAATGTCTGAAGTATGATTTTTAGGATTATTTTGATGAAGATGAGGGATTCATCATAAAAATCATCAAAATCACAAAAATCATAGTTTAGACGTTAATTTAAAATTGCTCTAAATACTGATTAAGATCCTCAATCACACGGGTAAGTTCCGCTTCTGTCGTTAACCGAATCCCTAGATTGCGAATTGTTAACAAAACTTTAGCTGCAAAGGGAGTAGGCCAGATATTAGGATTGCAGAATAGTTCTATGAATACATCCCCAGTGTAACGATACTCTAACGAGGGTTGGGGACTGACTTTACCTGTTCCTGGAGTTTTACTAGCAACAGCTTTGAGGCTTTTCATTAATTCATCTATTGCTGCTTTTAATTCTTGTGCTGCTTGGGGTGAAAAACTGACGGAAACAGAACCTTCTACTAGATTCAGTGTTAGAGGTACAGAAGACATAAGCTACTTATTAACAATAATTCGTAATTATCTATATTACCGGAATATGCTCTCTATTATATTTATAA
>NZ_JADEWA010000127.1:0-12190 GCF_015207865.1 Dolichospermum sp. LEGE 00246 | reverse complement strand
TTATAATACATAATTAAATCAAATACTTGCAACAAAAATAGAATTTAGTTTACCAAAAAATTTACTATATAAGCTTTACAAGTAATAAATTACTAAAAAAGTATTTGTAATATTAAATACATACAATACTCGATAGGAAAATAGTTGTTTTTCAGTGCAAAAACTATTGATTTTATTTATTACATCTGGTAAGCTCTTTTCGATAGGTTAAATACTGTATCCTGACAAAGATGCCGTAGATTATTTTTAAGCCAATTTAAGGACATCCCATGACAGATAATTCTTCCAATACTAAAAAATTAGTACCAACAACAAAGCCATTCTTTCCTACGCTGTTCTTAGCCACAAGTTTAAGTATAAGCACTATTCTACCTGTATTTGCAGGTACAGCCCAGAAAACACAACTCATTAGTCAAAGTGGTAAAAAAGTTGAACTTACCTTAGTTACTTACGCAGTTACCAAAGCGGCTTACTCTAAAATCATTCCCGATTTTGTGGCGAAATGGAAAAGAGAAAAAGGTCAAGATGTTGTAATTCGGGAAAGCTATGGTGGTTCTGGCTCTCAAACCCGTGCTGTTATTGATGGTTTACCCGCAGATGTGGTAGCTTTGGCATTGGCTGGAGACATTAAAAAAATTGAACAAGCCGGTTTGATTAAACCAGGTTGGGAGAAGGAATCTCCGAATAATTCAATTGTTACCCGTTCAGTAGTTGCGCTGGAAACTCGCGCTGGTAATCCCAAAAATATCAAAAATTGGAGTGATTTAACGAAACCTGACGTTAAGATTGTTACCGCAAACCCCAAGACATCTGGTGGAGCTAAGTGGAATTTTCTAGCTTTGTGGGGTGCTATAGTTAAAAATGGTGGAAATGATACCCAGGCTTTGAAATTCGTTACTAATGTGTTTAAGAATGTGGTTGTATTACCCAAAGATGCACGGGAGTCTAGTGATGCTTTTTACAAAAAAGGTCAGGGTGATGTATTATTAAACTATGAAAACGAAGTCATTTTAGCTGCACAACAGGGAAAAACAGATATTTCTTACATAGTTCCTCCAGTCAATATTTCTATAGAAGGACCTGTCGCAGTTGTGGATAAAAATGTTGATAAGCATGGAAATCGTGAAGTATCTGAAGCTTTTGTCAAGTTCCTTTTCACTCCAGCAGCACAACGTGAGTTTGCTAAAGTCGGTTTTCGTCCAGTTGATTCTACTGTGTCCAAAGAAGTAAAAAATAAATTCCCTTATATTGCCCGACTCTATACTGTAGCCGATATTGGAGGCTGGGGTACTGTACAGAAGAAGTTCTTTGCTGATGGTGCGATTTTTGACAAAATTCAAGGTGGAAGACGCTAAATATAAGTAGTGAGACAGAATTAATTACACAACGTCATTGCGTAAGCGTGGCGTTAGCCATATGGAACGAAGTGAAATGAAGCAATCGCCAGGGTTGTGATTGCTTCCCTTCCCTCGCAATGACTGTAAATATTTTTGTTCAATTACTTATAGGAAGGCAAAAGTAAAGAATTTTTCAGCGATTTTACGTTTATTTACACAGTTTGGTTTTATTGTGTTCACCTACGTATTAATAAAATAGTTGTCAAAAATCAGGCAAATTTTAGGGGTAATCCATCCTGAAATATTAAGAGTTCGCCCGGTTGAATTTGTGTCCAAACTTCGTTATCGGTTAGGGGTGTGGTAACAATGACAGCAACGCGATCGCTTGGTGTAGTCAATTCGCTAAAATCTACAGTCATTTCTTCATCAATTAAATGCGCCGCAGCAAAGGGGGCTTGTCTAATAATGTAGCAAAGTTTGGTTGAGCAATAGGTGAAAAAATGCTGACCATTTGATAATATATAATTGAAAGATCCAAGAATTGCGATCTCTTTAGTGATTTTATGTAATGTCTGGTAGAGTTCCTTTAATGGTGGTTGTCCTTGGGGAAAATGCGATCGCAAAGTATTAAGAATTAAGCAAAATGCTTTTTCGCTATCGGTAGCACCCACAGGTTGAAAAGCCCCATGATTTTCTGGGTTAAAATCTGGTAAATTACCATTATGAGCAAATACCCAATATCTACCCCAAAGTTCCCGACGGAAAGGATGACAGTTTTCTAAGGCTATTTTACCTTGAGTGGCTTTGCGGATATGAGCTATCACATGAGTAGAATGAATGGGATACTGACGGATAAAATCGGCAATTGGTGACGCTATAGAAGCTTCAGCGTCTAAAAAAATTCGACAGCCTTTATCTTCAAAAAAAGCAATTCCCCAACCATCACTATGTTCATCTGTTTTTCCTCCTCTGGCAGAAAAACCTTCAAAGGAAAAGCAAATGTCTGTGGGTACGTTGCAGTTCATTCCTAATAGTTGGCACATTAGTGTTGTCGTTGTAAAGATCAACTCCAGAATAACTTATCAATTTTAATGGGATAGGTGCAATTTGTACATTTAATTAGCAAATATATGAGGCCTTGGTGAATTGGGGTATGAAAGTCGAAAATTTCATCTCTCAAACCCTTACTCTCTGCGCCTGGAGCGTCTCTGCGTGTTCGCGCAGCGTGCCGTAGGCATAATAAAATTATACTTTTACTCAGCAATACCATATATGAATACACCTCCTGCATAAACGCCAAAAATCCGATAGAGATACCGTATATTTGAATTGATTATAGAATCATCACATATTCTTCTCAAGGAGGCAAGATGTTTTGAGGTGATTTTCATCAATTTCTCATCAGAGAATTTATCAATCTTGTGGAGTTGTTTGGCTAAGGAAGAGAAAAATAGCAAATAATAGATTATGGACAAACGCAATTTTTTACAAATCAGTACCCTATTAGTCGGTACAGCCTTTTTTTCCCATTATATCAATTGGAGTTCAGAATCTATGGCACTTTCTAACACAGAGTTTGCAGTGACAAAAACAGAGGAAGAGTGGAAGAGTATCCTCACACCAGAACAGTTTCGGGTGTTGCGGAAACATGGTACAGAACCCTCCCATACCAGTCCCCTCGATAAGCAATATGAACCTGGTACTTATGTCTGCGCTGGGTGTGGACAGGCCTTGTTTACTGCTGATACTAAATTTAATAGTGGTACTGGCTGGCCAAGCTTTTTTAAGCCCATAGAGGGGGCGATCGCTACTACTACAGATAGAGCATTTTTCATGACCCGAACTGAAGTTCATTGTAGTAATTGTGGTGGACATTTAGGCCATGTTTTTAATGATGGACCCAAACCAACTGGTCTCCGTTACTGTATGAACGGTGTATCTTTGCAGTTTACACCTGCGTAGATCACTAATACGGTTCACTTTTTAAACTCTCTCAAGGGGTGCAAACCCCTTGTTTTATTCTCTCAAAAGCAGGAAATTGGAATATAGCAGGTAGAGTTTACATAAAATTGTCGAAAACAAGGATAAGGATTAGATAATGCAAGTTCTCAAAAGATCCATCAAACCAGAAAGTTATATATCGTTTCTCCACATTTACCAAACTACTTGGGGAACTGCTGGTGATATTTGTTTAGTTCGGGAATCTGTAGCTGAATCTAGTGCATCTAAGTTTGTGGGTCGCAGAATTAAATTAGCTCTCCCTAAAGGTATGGAACGTGATTACTTAGTGAATATTCCCATCATTAAAATTGCAGGTCACGTAGGTGAAGGGCATCCTAAAGATCCACAGTCTGAATGGGAAGCCTATGATGGTATAGATCCAGAAATAGCGATCGCAGTTTTGAAAATTTGGGGCTTTAAGTTAATTGAGTTATAGAAGATTTTACTCAAGGTACATCCTCATAGAATAGGCAAAAAACTCCTATTTACAAAAACCATGAGCAACAGCACAAAAAATTAAGAGTGCGTCAAGAATTATCTTCCTAACGCACCCTATAAATTAAAAATTTTTGGGTAAACTTAGTACACAACAGCGGAAGTTAACTTTTAATTTTTAATTATTAATTTTTAATTCCGCCTAGCGGTACTAGCGTTTGCCACGGTAAGGAACAGCATTCAGGTAATCAATATCAAAAGAAGATAGCTTTTGAGCATAGTTACCTTTACCAGATACAGAAGCCGCCATAGCTTCAAAGTTGCCGGGATCACCTGCTTTCAGACGCTTGGCTTTAGCTTTAGCAGTATAGAAATTCTCCAAAGTAAAGCGCCAGTCGGTTTTGACTGTACCGGCTGTTTCTTGGAAGTCCGCACCGTAACGAGGAGTTACCAAGTTAAAAGGACGATCTACAAACCGCTTGCGTTGGTAAGGTACGGTATTATCACCAAAGTTTTGGGTATACTCTTCGCTATCTAATAAAGCATCAACGAAACCGCCAAAGCCCTTGTTACAAATAACAATTGACCAAGCAATTTCTTCTTTTTTATTGTAAGCACAACGACCCAATAAGCGTTTGAGGGTGATGTCTACTAAACGGTAGTTGTTGTTAACAGAAACAACCAAACGATAGAAAGCTTCAGATTTAGCTAAACCGCGAATAAAATCACGAACTGACAAAGAACCGTTTTTGAGTTGAGATTCTAAAGTCCCTTGACGGTTAAACTTGAGGATTTCATGTTCACTGAAAACTTGGCGATAAGCAGCCCAAATAATGTTTGTCATGTCAGTGTAAGAACTAACATCTTCAATGCGATAGATATAAGGTGTATCTTCATTTTGGTCAGCAACACCAAAGCTGGCCACTCGGTGATTTTGACTACTTGGATTGTATTGAAGTAATGGCAATGCCATATTATTTTTCTCCTTTTATTATCAAATTAAACAAAGATAATGAATCAGGGAACAGGGAATAGGGAACAGGGAATATTTTTACCCTATTCCCGGTAAGTTTTGGGTCAGGTCTAAATCCCCTGTATTATTCCTTGTTTCCTCTCGATCTTATTTTCCCCTCAAAAGGCTAGTAGATATCACTAATTCCTAACCAATTGAGAATCAACAAGAAAGTAATGCCTGCGGTTATTACCAGTAATACAGCAGACAATGCCCCCAAATCAACATTTTGCCCAGAGCCTGGGTAGAAACCTCCACTCCATTGACGAATATACGGCCATTTTTGGACAATACCTGCCCGGTCACGATAATCAGCACCATAGCGGGGAGTAAAGCTGATTGGTCGGTCTGTGGTCATTCGTTTGCGTTGATAGGGTACGGTATACTCACCAAAGGCTTGTTCATACTCGCTACTATCAATCAGAATATCTACAAATTTTCCCCAACCTAAAGTAGCAATTTGAATTGACCAAGCAATTTTTTCTTGCTCATTATAGGGAGAACGACCCAAAATTCTTTTCAGAACCATTTCTACCAACCGATAGTTGTTATTAGGTGTCACAACTAGCTGATAAAATCGCTCTGATTTCACCAAACCACGAATGAAGTCTTTAACCGTAATTGACTTATTTTTGAGTTGGGTTTCTAGGGTAATTTGACGGTTAAATTTGAGAATCTCCTGTTCGTTAAAGATTTGGCGATAAGCAGCCCAAATTAGTTGTTCAAGTTCGCCGGAAGAATTAGCATTTTCAATTCGGTAGATATAAGGATTGTCTTCGTTAATATCTGCCGTACCGAAGCTGTTCACTCTTTGGTTTTGAGTTGTAGGTTTGTATTTAAGTAAAGGAATTGCCATTTTAAAGAACCTGCCTTTTGGTAAAGTTGGCATCTTAAAATGTCGTAATACTTAGCGAAATAACTAAAATTAAAATCCTGAAAAAAATGCAAACTTTGTCACTTTTATCACCGAAATTTCCCAGCTAGTTAAAAACTATTTAGCGCACGGGAAAACTAGCACTAGGACTAATAGAAACAGGAATACCTGTTGATTTAGTTTCTCTGGTAGTGTTAGGAATTTGGATGTTGGCAGTGCTAACTGGTGTGTGAGGCACTGTTTTAATTTTAATGGAATTTGCCATATCCAAAAAGTTTTTGATGTCGCCCCATTTGTAACGAGCATCCTCGATTTGGTCGCGCCAGTAGTCGCTGTATCGTGGTGTCACTAAATTAAATGGTCTATCTTTATAACGTCGTCTTTGGTAGGGAACGATATTTTCCCCAAAGTTGTTCTGATATTCTTCAGAATTTAGTAAAGCATCCACAAAACCGCCCCAACCCTTGGTAGCAATGACAATTGACCAGGCGATTTCTTCTTCTTTGTTATAAGGTGCGCGACCCAATAACCGTTTTAGTCCAATTTCTACTAATCTGTAGTTGGAATTACTCTGAATTACCAAACTTTGGAAAGCTTCAGATTTGGCTAAACCCCGAATAAAATCGCGGACGGTGATGGCTTTGTTTTTTACCTGGGATTCTAAATTAACTTGGCGGTAAAATTTGAGAATGACGTGTTCACTGAAAAGTTGCCGATAAGCAGCCCAAATTAGTTCTTCTACTTCTCCACCAAAGCCGTAGTCTTCGATGCGGTAAATTTTGGGTGTATCTTCGTTAGGAACTTCATAACCAGAAACACGCTGGTTTTGAGAACTGGGTTTGTATTCTAGTAAAGGTATTGTCATGTTTGTCAGTTGTTAGGGAACAGGGAACAGGGAACAGGGAACAGGGAACAGGGAACAGGGAACAGGGAACAGGGAACAAGTATTTTTCAATGACCAATGACCAATGACTAATGACTAATTTCTAGCATTAGCAGGGATGTAACGATAGGGTAAGGAAACTGCCACAGGTTTAATGCTGGGTTGTTCTTGGTTATCTCTGCTAGTGTCAGGTATTGCGGTGTTACTAACGAAAGATTGGGCTGTCGCCAAACTGCGTTGGTAGTTACATTCGTTGGTAATAATTGTTCCCGCCATAATGAAGAAGTTGGCAGGAATCGCCCGACGGATATCTGCTGTGGTCAGTTGTCCTGATGTGCGGATGCTGTAGTAGGAACGACCAGCCAAACCACGCAGGTTTTGAGTATCGCGCCAGTCAGCACCATAACGGGGGTTAGCTAGGTTAAAGGGGCGTGAGCCAAAGCGACGACGTTGGTAGGGGACAACATCATCACCAAAGTTGTCTAAATACTCGTCTGATTCTAATAGAGCATCTATAAAACCGTGTAACCCTTTGGTAGCAATCACAATTGACCAAGCAATTTCTTCGTCTTTGTTGTAAGCAGCCCGACCTAAGAAACGTTTTAAGGTGATGTCAACTAAGCGATAGTTAGAATTTGTATCTGCTACTTGGGTATGGTAAACGTCTGATTTACCTAAACCTCGGATAAAATCACGGAGGGTAATCGCCCGATTTCGCAGTTGTGATTCTAAAGCGGTTTGCTTATAGCTGGCTAAAATCAAATGTTCGCTGAAAATTTGGCGGTATGCAGCCCAGATGATGCTATCAATATCTTGGTCTGAGGTAGCTCTATCTAAGCGATAAGTAGTTGGGGTGTCTTCGTTGGCAACTTCATAGCCTTCTACTCGCTGGTTTTGCGACTTGGGCGCATATTCTAGTAGTGGTATTGACATCTTTACTTTTACCTTGTTATATGGTAATCTAATGGATTTACTAAGCCAAGGCTAACTGAACGCGAGCGCGGACGGCTTTTTCAGTATCCTTAGTCAGCATTAATTGAAATTTAGCCGAAATAATTAATTGCACTCTATCTACTTTTGCTAGAGCTTGTAACCCAACAATAGCAGCATAGCGAATTGACCAATCTGGATCTTCGCAAATTAACAGAAGTGTCTCTAGGACGCGGTTAATGGCTATTTCAGCTTCAGTAGGTGCTAATTTCTGCCAATGTATGTTTCCTAATCCCTTCGCAGCAGCACGGCGGACACTAGGGGCAAAGTCAGTCAATGCACTAGAGATGAGAATATCCAAAGCACGGGGATCTGCGATCGCAGCTATTGTACGAATCGAATAAGCCCGTGCGCCATAGTTATAATCATCAATTTGGTCTAGCAATTGTGGCACTGCTATTTCTCCCAACTCCGTCAACCCGGCTGCTGCCACTATGGCTGCTGCTGGATTGTTATAACCAAAGACGGCAATTAAGGTAGGAATTGCCAATGAATCTTTGGCTGCTGCCAGATTTTTAACTGCTGTCACCATTTGGTCAGGTGTTTCTGCTGCGATGACAGCCTGAATTAGTTCATCCATTTTTCTGTTGTCAGTGGTCAGTGGTCAGTGGTCAGTGGCTTCGCCGTGAGCGTCAGCCGAACGGTCAGTAGTTTTACAACTGACAATTGACAACTGACTACTGACTATAAGAGTGAATCTATGAGATTCATGATTCGGATAGCTGGTTCGGATATGTCAAAAGTATCAGACTGTTCTGGCAGTTGATACTCTAATAATCCTTTTAAAGCAATAAGTTTAAAGCTACTTTCCACTTGTGCCAGGGCGATCGCCTCTGCTGCTGCCAAATACCCAATTGCCCCCAAATCCCCCAAGACAACGCGACGCATTTTCAAATCACCTGTTGCCAAAGTCTTCACTAATAACTCACCATAAATAGAGTCTTGTGTCAGTTGGTACATGGCTCTTGCGGCGGAGCATTGTAATCGAGGAACAGAATGGTTAAGAAAAGGCTGGACAAGGGAAGTAGCCTCAGTTGCACCCATAGCTCCTAAGGCTTCTAATACTGCTGTATAGGGCTGGGCAAGGTGGGGAAAACCAGGTACTTGTACGGCTTGGTCAACTCCCCCATCGAGCAGTTTGATCAGTGCTGGTAATGCGGTTTTATCCTGAAGCATAGCTAAAGATTGGGCTGCTGCTTCGCGGACATAAAAATCACTACATTCTAAGCACTTAATCAAACCTGGTACGGCTTTTAGGTTGCCCAATTTACCAAGCGCCCTCGCGGCATTACGCCGTAAGGGATAACCACCCAGTTCGGTTCTGTCAGATTCATCCTCTAACGCCCTGATCAGTGCGTCTATGGCTTCTGGCTGACTGACCCGGAACTTACCCAACCACCAAGCAGCATAATAGCGGAGACTTAAATCTGATGATTGCAGGTTAGCGATCGCTATCTCTGGTGTGAGATTTGGTGCATTCTCTACAGAATATTCTTCTCCACTGGGTTCTATCATTGCCAGGGCGTTATGTTTATCCTGCTGCTGTCAAAGTTTCAATTTTGACGATTCTGCCACCTAAACGGCTGATTCGTTGCATTTCCTCATTCATCCGGCTGTAGGGTACGGTAATAAACACGCTACCACTGCGGCGAATGTCAAATTTATTTTTGTCGCTTTCTTCGTTTTGCTTTAAGCCGACAACTTCGTAACGAAATACGCGGCTTCCAGATGAGGAAACGCTACTAGCGCCAAGTGTGGTTTGACCGAACATTACTTCTATATCTCCTATGATGAGTTTTGTCGTTGAACAGCGCCGGATCTTAGGTGGAAATTACGCTGACAATTTTGCCGCCAACTCGATGAATTTGCTGCATTTTGTCTAGGAGGCGCTCGTAAGGTACAATAAATACTGTGCTGCTACGGCGCACGCTGGGGTATCCTGGATTGCGGATGCCTGTAACTTCAACTCGGTAGGTACGATTTGATTCTCCTACAGCATTACCCAAGTTTTGCTTAGGAGCGTTATCCGACGATACACGGAAACCCCAGTTTTCATTACTGCCAGATGGTCCAACAACTGATGAGGTCTGATTACTAGCTAATTCCCGCGCTAAACGAGATTTAGAACCTTCGACTTGAGCAGTATCGCTGTTGGCATAACCCCGGTATAAACGGAACATCCGAGTGAATCCGGCTGCACTTTGTCCTATTTGAAAATCAAAACCGCGATAGTAGGGAACAACGCTTTCCCCAAAGCTATTTTGATATTCTTCAGAATCAATGTAGGAGTCAATTTCCGCGTCGTAACCTTGGTTAATATATAAGTCTAAGTGGTAAGTTACTTCGGACTCATTGTATGGTGCGCGACCCAACAAATGTTTGTAGTTGAGTTCAATTAACCGAGTTTGAAAGCTGTTGTAGAAGAATTTAGCTTTGTAGAGTTCTGATTTAGCAATGCTGCGAACAAACTCACGAACGCTCAAATTGCGATCGCGTAGCAGTGATTCTGCGCTAATTAAGCGATCTGATGCCAATATATAGTCATTTCCTAAGACTTGCCGATAAACGGCACGAATTACCAACTCGACTTCTTCTCGGCTGGCGTTGGGGCGCAGTTCAACTCTGCGTGCGTCGCTAAAAGGCTCTGTCCCCAGTCTGGATGCTGCTGTTGTAATTGCCATATTTTTCCCCTTTATTGTGCCGAATTTTGGCTGAATAAAGCTTGGTTAGTGGTCAGTTGTCAGTGGTCATTGGTCATTGGTCAGTGGTCAGTGGTCAGTAGGATTTACCCCTTGCCTCTTGCCTCTTGCCTTTTACCTCTTGCCTCTTGACCTGTTTTATTTGTACATAAAACTATGCCCGGAGCTAGATCCAATTGCTAGGTGAACCAGAGTGATCATGTATGGTCTTAACGCCACTCAATTCCCAGTCGGAATATTTTCCAACTTACGCAGTGACTCCCCATGAACGACTGGTGAACCCCTTTAGGGGTAAATCCATCTAACAATTGTATCCCTCTCCGGGCATGACGCTATCTAGCTAAGAGCGTTGATTGCGTAGTCAATATAGGTATTAGCTTCGTTAGCAGCTTGACCACTCAAACCATGACTAGCTTTGATGGATTTCAATGCTTCTACGTACCAGCTAGGAGATAAGTCAAATGCGGCGTTAACTTCAGCTAAACCGGCAATTAAGAACTCATCCAAAGGACCTGTACCACCAGCAACTAAGCTATAGGTGATGATGCGGAGATAGTGACCAACGTCACGGGCGCACTTAGCTTTACCACGAGGATCGGCTGCGAATTGATTGCCTTGTGTAGAGGTAGTGTAAGGGAATTTGCTGTATACGGCACTGGTAGCACCGTCAATCAATTTTTGAGCGTTAGCTGTTAAACCACGGGCAGCTTCCATGCTGGCAGCAGCACGGACTAGACGACCGTTAACTGCTTGTAATTCGGTGTTGCTTAAAAAGCGTCCTTGGGTATCAGCAGATGCGATTGCTTCGGTAATTGGTGTTTTCATTGGTGAAAATCTCCTAGATAGTTTCTTGCTTTTTTTGTATGGCTATGCCATGCAGACTATGGGAAAAGCTCAATTCAGGTTCGAGCCAATTTGTCATGAATTATTAAACAACAGCAGCCGCAGCGCGGTCGAAGTAGCTTGCCAATTCAGAAACCAAAGAACTGCAATCACCTTTGGTGATACCGTTAGGATCGTTAACGATAGCGATCGCTGCTTCTTTCATTTTACCAACACCAACTGCTACAGAGCTACCAGGAGTACCCAAAGCTTGGTATGTTTCGCGCAAGCCGTTCAAGCAACGGTCATCAAGAACACTAGCGTCACCAGCGATAGCGGCGTAGGTAACATAGCGTAAAATGATTTCCATGTCGCGTAGACAAGCAGCGTTCCGACGGTTGGTGTAAGCATTACCACCGGGAGCGATCAATTGAGGCTGTTCTTCAAATAAAGAACGAGCCGCGTTGGTAACAATCGCGGAAGCATTGCTTGTAATACGGTTAACAGCATCTAAACGCTTGTTACCGGAAGCTACAACTGCACTTAAAGCATCTAGTTGTTCGGTGCTGAGGAATTCGCCTCTAGCGTCGGCTTGGGAAACAACCTTGGAAAATACATCTAATGTCATGGACTCTAATCTCCTAAATTACTTAGTTGAGAGATGTCTAAATTAAAACTAATTTGGATTTGTTCGCAACGGAGTCAAATCAAAGCGTTTCTCAATTCGCTCTCTCATTTACTAGTTTACAGGTTACAAACCAAAAATTATGAGAGTCAAGGAAAATTTTATGAGAAAGTGGCAAACTTGATGAATTGCCTGCTTTTTTCAACTTTCCTCTGTTGTTTAACCCCTACAGTTTATGTTTATACAATGCTATAGAGTCTTTATTCGTTACAAATTATGAATAAATAAAATCATAGCTTAAGATAATGTTCAAATCCTTCCCCTGCAACGGGTATAGCTGAGAAAATTCTTATATTTATGTTACACAACTTTATATTTTTTGAAAAAAATCGTAACAATCGGCGGTTAAAGATTGTTGTAATTTTGTGAAAAACTCTTGATGTAATTACATTACAGCCTTCTGACTTCCTATAGGAGGGTTATGAATTTTGTTAAGGAGTGTTAAATTTAAA
>NZ_JADEWA010000126.1:0-12259 GCF_015207865.1 Dolichospermum sp. LEGE 00246 | reverse complement strand
GTTCTAAACCTCCTAAGAGAAAGTTAGATAAAAAGAGAGTTGAAAAATTGAAAAATCACGGCAATTAGGTTTAACTAATCAAGAAATTGTAGAAATATTAGAATTACCTTTAGAGGTCGTTCAAGAGGTGGAAATTTAAACTTGGAATATTAAATCTACTAACTATCTAAGATAGGAAAATGGTGTGTTACGCTATCACTAACGCACCCTACAAATAGATTATTTTTGAAAAATAGTTAATAATACAAATCCCAATAAATCATAGTGACCTACACAAGTTAACCCAGCTTTATTACCCATTTCTTCTCTTTGTTTTTGGCTATAAAACTTAATTCCTGTGTGAGAATGGGGCGTAATTTGACATAGTGATGAGTTATTAACAGTAATATCTACTAAATAAAATTTACCACCAGGAGAAAGTACCCTCGCTACCTCATTTAAAACCTGTTCTGGTTGGGGATAATGTAAGAAACTAATTGTATTAAAAACCGCGTCAAATTGTCCCTCAGCAAAGGGGAGATTTTCCGCATTACCTTCCAGATAAATTAAGCGGGGACGGTGGCGGTTATTTTGTCTGGCTACCCGCAACATTTGGGGAGACAAATCTAAACCTGTAGCTGTGATTTTTGGAAACTGAGTTGCTAATCTATTTAATAAGCGTCCAGTTCCACAACCTAAATCAAGTACATTGGCATTTGGTGGTAATTCAACTTTTGTCAGTAATCTTTTATGGATTGCTTGGTAAATGAAAGAAGGAAATGCCCAATCATAACTATTTGCCCAACGGTCAAATAATTCTTTTTTATTATTGACAAAGTTACTAATCATGGCTGCTATATTTTTGTGTTGATTTTATTATAACAATAAAAAGATAGATCATATAGATCCCCGACTTCTTTGAGAAGTCGGGGATCTTGTCGTAATTAAAATATAATTTAGGACTTACAACCAATCTCGATAAGCTGAAATTTCAGTTACTCCAATTTCAAAGGGTGATCCTTTGCCAAAAGGAGGATAAACACGGATTTTGGCATTTTTAGTCAATCTTTCCAGTCTATTTCCCAATTGGGGAATATTGCTAACTATGTGCCAATAAGCAACTATATCGGGACAGTCTACAATTAACATTAAAGTAGTCTTATCTGTGGTCATGTACCACTGACAATTAGATAGTAATACTTGGGTAATGCGATCGCACGCATAAAAGAAGCATCTACCTATAGACTGTTCCAACTCCAAATGGAGGATACCATCCTCTTTTGTTACCTTTGTCGGAGGTAAATCATCGGGAGGAAGCAAAGAAAATTTAGACATAATTCCGCACCTCTTGATTGTAGCGTTGCAAACTTTCTCGATTTTTTTGCAAAGAAAAAGATGAGGGTTTTAACGCTAGTGTGCTGAGATCTAATTCGTCCTGAAATTTCTTGATTTTGTCACGACAACCATTAACATCACCGATAATTGAATTCTCAATCAAATAGTCTTCATCGAAACAAATATTTGTCCGATCAAATGCTGGTTGTTGAGGACTTTTCTGCATTACTTGAGTCGAGTTAGCCGTCATTTCTTTGCTGAAGTGGCGAATAAAAGGCAATGCTTCATTTACCGCTTCATCATGGGTTTTACCCACAAAAAAGAACCGGGCTAACAGGAACTTTTCAGCACCACTGGAATTAAATTCCCGATACTTATTGACTGTCTTCCGCAATCTTTCTAGAGAAAAAGGCGGACCACCCATTAAACCGAAAGAATTTTCAGCAGCAAATTTAACTGCATCATCGTCACCACTAGCAACATAGATGGGAATTGGTTTTTGCAATGGTTGGGGATGAATTGTGAGATTTTCACATTGATAATATTCGCCATTAAATGATACATCAGTCTCATATAACAGCTTTTGAATCAATGCTACTGACTCTAACATTCTGGTGCGAGATTCCTGGGTTGTCACCCCAAAATGTTTATTTTGCTGTGGAAATGGTCCACCTTTGGCTACCCCAAAAGCCAGCCTCCCACTACAAAGATTATCCAAAGTGGCGATATCTTCAGCCACGCGGATTGGCTGATGAAATGGCAATAATACAGCCGCAGTTCCTAGACGAATTTGTGAAGTTACACCCGCCAAATGTGCCAATAACAGCAGAATTGAAGGACTAAGATTGAACTCATTAAAATGATGTTCCGTTACCCAAGCCTCTTCAAAACCTAAACTTTCAGCCTCTTTTACCAATAAAACTTGCTCAAAGATAGTCCGTCTAGCATCTAGGTGATGATTTTCGTAATTGCAGAAAAGTCCTGTTTTCATTGTTGACCAAATATTAGATTAGGCTGCGACTAATTGCAACTCCAACCATAATCGAGGTTCGGACTGCTTTAACTTCGACATAGGGTCACGTAGCAATCGTTTAGCATTCAGACAAACTACTTGAATTAACCCCATATTTTCGGCTAATTCTCTGAGGATTTCTTTTTTGGATTGGATACAGGGCATTATGTCTTCTCGACAATAAATTCCTATATATTGAAACCGTTTTGCAGGTCGTCCCCAAAAACAAGTAATAACTTTCACATGACAGCCTTCTAAGAGTTCTCCCACGGCTGGGTAATAGTCATTTACGACTCTAAGAAATTCTTGGGCTAGGATGTCTTCAGTAATCATCTGACTGATTCTTCTGTAGCTTCCATAACTCTATTAATTATAACATATAATTGTTATTTAAACCTGACAAAATAAATAAAATCAATAAGATCCCCGACTTCTTTAAGAAGTCGGGGATCTAAAACTTTCAACTATCGAGAATTGCGTTCTGCTACTAAAACATCAGCAATGATATCTGGTAGACTTTTCAAATCGGTATATCCTTCTGAACCAGAAATTGGGGAAATAAAAGTATAGTTAGGATCACAAACTCCTGTGTCATAAACCTGCATAACCCATCTATCAGGTAATCCCTCTACACCCAATTCTACAATGTACCAACTCTCACCCATTAACCGAGAATTAATCACTGTAAACCAATCTCTATAATCATCAGCAATATTCCAATCTGCCAAAAGAAATTCTAATGATATTTTTCCAGCATCAGTTGAAGTCAATAGCATCATTACTCCTGAGTGACAACTTGATTAGAAACTTCAGGGTATAAACCTAATTCTTTTGCCAATTGTTTAGCAACAAAAAATAGAAATTGCGCTCCATCTTGATTACCTTGATGAGCAAACATTGTGGCTACTTGTAACATTGCTTGCACTAAACCAGAATCAATTAATTCAGGTTGTGCTTCCAAAACTTCTGGTTCTTGACCATTAGGACATTGGAGAAGTTCATCAATTAAATTAAAATACTGTGTTTGGCGTTCATCTGTCATGATAATTTAGTTTATGGTGAATGATTAATTTGAAAAATTACTGTTCGATGCTTTGTTGCCACATTCTTTCCAACATGGCAATGTGTTCTTTTAATACAGCAGCACGGTAGACAAGATATCTGTCATAAGCGATAATTCCTATACCAATACAAATCGGTGTTACTAAAAATAACCATTGCAAAATTGTTGCTAATTTATATTTTTTTGCCGCAATTTGGATTTGATGTAGAAAATTATTTTCAGATAATTTAACCTTGACTAAAGATGGCTGAGTGTTGATAATTCTTGTTTGGGGAACTAATTGAGGAGATGCTATATTTATTTTCGGCAATTCACAGGATAAATTCTGTGTTTTAACGAACTCTCTATGTTGTCCCCAAACTATAGCAAATACTACTACCCCTGGAGAAATTAATGCTAAAGTTACCAAACTTACGGTAAGCACATTTAAAAGTTTGACTTTCATGTTTTCTCCATTACCAGGTATCAACTACCTAGAAAGAAAATTTCTATTAGTAGGTTTATTTTTCGCACCTTTTTTATTCAAAATATGCTTATCAAAATCTCCTCAAAACAAAATTCTTTCCTTTTATATTCAGTAATACAGACAGGATTGAGATAACTTTTGAGAAATATAGGAGTTAAGAAGTCCCCCCTGATTCGTCAGACTTGCATCTTAGGAACTTCGGGGGGTAGAGGGGAATCTCTGCGTAAATCCTATATCGTTTATATCAGTTGCCCTTTTAGTCCTAACTTTAAGTGAGTTGAATTAATATTATTAAGATGATTACGATAATACTCATAGTCTGTCATCCTGACTGTGCAAGCATTAAAAAAAATATTTGGTGTGGGGGTGCTAGTATTTTTTGAGTGGGGTACTAGCATTTTTGAGGGAGGGGACGGGGTATTTTGTACTCAAAGCCAAACTAATATCGGCTATTGGTTTGAGATATTTATTAGGGAAGATTCACAAGTACAAACTGTACTCAAATGACAGCATCTCATGACAAGACTAGACCTAAGATATCTTGAATAACTCAGAAACAAAATTAAGATATTCTAAGGAAGGTAGAACAGTATTATTTTCAACAATCAATACCCAACATGAGTGTTGGGTTTCATGCTATTGCTCCGCAACGCTCACGCGAACAACCCAACCTACGAATCAAGACTTTTTTCAATTTGGCGAAGGTATTAACAATTAGGAATATTTTCTTGTGGGAATAGACAGAAATTATGGTAAAATGGCTATGGCTAATATAAAGAACTAATCAGATAAATATGTAACCGAAATAGATTAATATATAAATTTTAGGAGTTTAGGAGTTAAAAAATGCGAATTGCTAAAGACGTAACAGAACTTATTGGAAAAACGCCATTAATTCAGTTAAATAAAATTCCCCAAGCCGAGGGAGTAGTAGCTAGGATAGTCGTCAAACTAGAAAGTATGAATCCTGCGGCTTCTGTAAAAGACAGAATTGGCGTAAGTATGATCCTTTCCGCTGAATCTGAAGGTTTAATTTCACCGGGCAAAACCATTTTAGTTGAACCAACATCTGGTAATACAGGTATCGCTTTAGCAATGGTAGCAGCCGCCCGTGGCTACAAGTTAATTTTAACTATGCCAGAAACCATGAGCCAAGAAAGACGGGCTATGTTGAGGGCTTATGGTGCAAGTTTGGAATTAACACCAGGAACCCAGGGAATGCGGGGCGCAATTAACAAAGCAGAGGAAATTGTTGCCAATACTCCTAATGCCTTTATGTTACAACAATTTGCCAACCCAGCTAACCCGAAAATTCACCGAGAAACCACCGCTGAGGAAATTTGGGCGGATACTGACGGAGAAGTTGATATCTTAATTTCTGGGGTAGGAACGGGCGGCACAATTACTGGTATTGCTGAAGTAATTAAACAACGCAAACCAAGTTTTCAAGTTATTGCAGTTGAACCTAGTAACAGTCCGATTCTATCAGGTGGTAAACCCGGTTCTCACAAAATTCAAGGAATTGGTGCGGGATTTATTCCTGATGTTTTGCGTCAAGATTTAATTGATGAAATAATTCAAGTGGAGGACGCAGCAGCAATTGAATATGGACGGAGATTAGCTAGGGAGGAAGGTTTATTATCAGGAATCTCTTCGGGTGCGGCTTTATCTGCTGCTATTGAAGTTGGTAAACGCCCAGAAAATGCGGGTAAATTAATAGTAATGATTCAACCTTCTTTTGGTGAACGCTATTTAAGCACCGCATTGTTTCAAGATTTAATGAGTTAAACATTTTGTAAGGTTGGGTTGACGTATGTTACCCAACATTTACCCGGTAAAGATTGTAGAGACGTTCCATGGAACGTCTCTACAGGGGTTTCATGTCACGCATATTTACAGCGATTTTCAATCTTATGAGGTACATCTTAGCCCCCTCATCGCTTGCGGGGAGGGGGTTGGGGGTGGGGTTCTTGTTCCGGGTTTGATGACAATTTGCTGTCAATACAATCTATGGGGGTAATACCAATTATAATTATAGGGTGATTTATCTCACCCTATGTAATTAATATTAAGCTGCTACAGATTCTCTTTCTCTAAATTTGGCATCTAACCAACAGCGTGGTAATTTTTCCCCAGAAGGAAACACTAGTTCTTCTTTTTGATAAATGTCCGTTTCTTGTTCTTCTTGTCCTTCTTGGTCTTGGGCATGGACAATTTTACTAGTGGGGTCTAATAGTTCTTGAACATCAACTATTTTCACTAAATCGCGGCTATCTTTGATTTGTAAAAACATATTGGTCAACCTCCATTATTTAAATGTGTAAATTTGCCAATGGAAAGAAAATGAAGCTTAGATTTCCCGTTGATATTTTTCGACAATATCTACTAAGGTAACTTGACATTGTAAGGGCAACAAATTAATTAAAGATATTTCATTTCTGCCACCGCCAACTTTAACAGTAATAGATTCTAAAGCAGCAATGACTTTTTCTTCATTAACAGCCTTAGCAGTAATTAAAGGATACAATTTTTCAGCAACAATATGGTGCAACTTGGCATCAGCTAAATAAAGATGCCATTTTGCAATATCTATATAAACACTTTCACCAATTTCGGCGGCTAGGGTTTCTAGTAATTCTGTGGTATTAGTTTTAGCCATAAATATAACCTCTTTGTTAGTAACATCGGGATATCTTAGCCTATTTCATATTATTACTCAATTAGCTAGACTTGATCTACTACCACAGGTGAGAATTCCCTAGCTTGTTTTTCTCTCTTTAGGTAGATTTCGGTGGAGTTTGGTCGTAATTAGCGATCGCACCAATGTAAATTAGATGCAGCAGCAATACTCCTACCCAACCAATTGTTACCCCAGGAAGCCATTCCCAGGCAGTAGTTTTCAAAATGTGGAAAAACCACAACCCAGAATTGACAGTTGCACAAATACCGACATGAACAGCGAAATTCATGCGATCATCTAGTTTACGGAAATCTGGATCTTTGCGATCTGGTTTGCGAGGCCAACGGGGAGGCATAAATATAAATGTTCGTGACAGCAGTTAACGCACCTTATTTATTGTAAGGTGTTTGGGGTTGACTTGCTCAGATCCGCAAATAATTTCACCCATCTGGGGATAAGATAATATTGATGGTGTTCCCCAGATGGTAATATAGGCTATAAACTCTGCACAGTTGACTCTGCATAGCTAGTGGGGGCAAATTCGCTGCCTCTGGCACTAGGTACTAAAGTCCAACCTGCTTTCAAGAGTTTTTGATAAGTGGCCCAACCCTTAGAACCGCGAGGGATGCGATAGTCTGGAACTGAAAATTGCGGAAAAGCTGTGTAAGGTCGCCAAGGTTGTCCAGGTGCAGTTTGCAGGTGTAAGATCTTTTCATCATCGCCGCTAGACTTAGATAACCAGCACATTTGTCGAAGCATAGTAAACTCCTTGATGGTTTAGCTGAAATATCACAAGGACGCTGACTGCGGATATTTAGTGGTGTGGGAAACTGTTATCAAAGTGTTTTTCATTCCCAATCTAAAATTCCGAATTAGTATGACATATTTTGATCATGTCATACTGCTACCAAATTCCGATGAAGCTACATAAAATCAGATTTCTAGAATCATTGACCGCAGATAAACGCAGATAAACGCGGATAAGGACGGATGAATTCATGGATTCGATGATTCTGTGCAGTCTCAGATAAAGTTGGTATGAATTGTGATAGAGTTGTTTTGACCTTAAATATAAGGTGATAAAGATTATTTTTGTCGGGTGAATTATTTAGGAAGGCAAACTCCTGTAGGTTGCTGTTTATTGAAGATGGCAAGAGGCAAAAGAAATGGTTTTTTGATTCTTGATGTTTCTTACTATGTGAATATTTTTATCATGTTATCCACTGTTGCCAGAATCGGATGTATCCATAGTTACGATTTTGTAAAAATTATTAAAATTTTATGAATCAGGAGAGTTAGAAGGGTTGGAATGCTTGTCAAATCAGCAATTAACGGATTTGAGTTTGTGGTAAAATGATTAACTATCACCGTTATGATTTAAGATAGCTATGTATTTATTTTTCTATTGATATAGATAAGCGCAGATCATGAATAAACCAGTTATTTGGATCAATGGAGACTGTCTGAGTCCCCACAACCCTGCACTCCAAGAATATCCCCAAGCCCCAGCCCTTTGGGTTTGGGATGATGCTTTAATTGCAGAATGGCAAATTAGCCTCAAACGCCTGACTTTCATTTATGAATGTTTGCTAGAATTACCTGTAGAAATTCGCCGGGGAAATATAGCAGAACAAGTTTTAGCTTTTGCGAAGGAACATAATACTAATTTAGTTATAACTACAGATAGTCCTAGTCCCAGGTTTGATGATATTTGTGATCAAATAGAAAAGTCTGTAAAGTTAGAAGTTTTGGCAGGAGAACCGTTTTTTGAATATGACGGATATATTGATTTAAAGAGGTTTTCTCGTTATTGGAAAGTAGCAGAAAAATATGTTTTTGAATAAGAAAATAAATGTAATTTACAGCAATTTATAAAATGACAACTAAACTTACTGATGTTCAAAATCTCCTCTCAGATTTAATTTCCCGTTATTCTTCCCGGGTGGATTATTTGATGATTCGCTTAGAAGAGGCTGAGGGAACGGATATTGTCTTGCGTGGTGATAGGGTGGAAACTCTCAGCGAGGGAATTTCTATTGGTGGTCATGTTCGCACTTGTTATAAAGGTGGTTGGGGATTAAGTAGTTTTAATAAACTAGCAACCATTGAAGAGCGCATAGAAGAGGCGATCGCCGCAGCCCGGATAGTGGGTGATGAGGAAACTATACTTGCAGCCATTGATCCCGTACAAGCCGTATGTAAATTACCTCTGTTGGGTACTGATCCCCGTCAGGTTTCGCTAAAGCAGAAAAAGCAATTATGCGATCGCTATACTGACTTACTTAAAACAGTTGATCATCGAATTACTACCACCTCAGTTCATTATAGTGACAGTACCCAAAGAGTAATTATTATCACATCCGAAGGAACTTTCATTGATCAATCTTGGGTAGATATGGAAATGCGCTTTGCAGCCACAGCCAGGAATGGGGAAACTGTCCAAACTGGCAGAGAAACCACTGGTTCTCGCAAAGCCTACGAAGATCTAACTAATTTAGACACACAAGTTAAAGGTGCAGCAGAAAGAGCGGTTACGTCTTTATCTTTACCATCTGTTAAGGGTAATACTTATACCGTAGTTATTGATCCTATTCTCAGCGGTTTATTTGTGCATGAAGCTTTTGGACATCTTTCTGAAGCAGATATGGCTTATGAAAACCCTGATATTCTGGAAGTCATGACTCTAGGACGACGTTTCGGACCCGAAGAACTGCAAATATTTGATGGTGCTGCACCCCAAGGACATCGCGGTAGTTATTTTTACGACGATGAAGGTACACCAGCGACGACTACCCAGTTAATTGAAGATGGTGTATTAGTTGGTAGACTGCATTCTCGTGAAACTGCTGGGAAATTAGCAGAAAAACCCACAGGAAATGCCCGTTGTCTGAATTATCACTATTCCCCTATTGTGAGAATGACAAATACCTGGATTGAACGGGGGAGAACCCCAGTTGCGGATTTATTTACGGGGATTAAAGAAGGTGTTTTTGCCCAAAATTGGCTAGGAGGAATGACGAACGGGGAAATGTTCACTTTCAGTGCTGGGGAAGCTTGGATGATTAGAAATGGCAAAATTGCTGAACCTGTAAAGGATGTGACTCTTTCCGGTAACGTTTTCCAAACCCTCGCAGATATTGAAGCCATTGGTGATGATTTTTACTGGGATGAATCCGGTGGTTGTGGTAAAGGTGGACAAAATGGTTTACCCGTCGGTTGCGGTGGTCCGAGTTTACGGATTCGGGATGTTGTCGTGGGAGGAGAAAGTGGAGAATAGTTCTTCCTTATCAAGATTTAGTATAACATATTTTTTGGCGCGAGTCAATAGCTTCAACCCATAAAACGCGAAAAATTATCATTCATTTTAGATACCCGACTCCTTGGAGAAGTCGAGTATTTTATTTTTGGTGACTTATGGGAGATGTTTAGGAAGAAAGAATCAAATTTAGCACATTTAATTCATGAGAATTTAATAGGTACTTTTCTGTAAATATTTTGTTTCTGATTTCTTCTAAGCTATAACTTCTAAATACCACAAAGGGAAATTCTTTGTAATTATGACCAATTGGTAAAACATTACCAACGGGATATAATAAACGAATGTAGGTAGATAAAATATCCCGAAAAAGTTGATCTTCCGGTTCTTGGGGTTCATTTTCAAAATATTCTTTCATTGCTTCCCCACTAATAAACGCAAATAATGGTAAAGCGTAATATTGATCATTGTGTTGACTACTTTGTTCGAGTTTTTGGGTTTTCTTGACATCATCTTTGAGATTTTTCACTAATTCTATAGCATCTTGAATAGCAGATCGTAAATTTTCTGGATAATAAGATTTGCGGCGGGTAATTTCGTGCATATTTTTCCACAGTTCTTCATTAGCGTAAGTTGCTATATCAGCTAGTCGCATTTGATAAGTTTCTTCTAATTTATTATTAGCAATAGGTACTACCAGCAAACCACCACTAATATAACCAGGTTCAAGTTTTCCAAAATCTAGTAACTTATCTAAAGTATGAGAAATTTCTGAAAATTTGTTGTTAAAACACTTTTGTAGTCCTAAATAATTAGACTCAGTTGTACTTTGAATGACAAAATCTGCTCGTCCGAGGAGATTTTCTAAATTTGTATAAACTTGTTTTAGCAATATATCGCTTTTATTGTGTTGATATTCTGTTTTTAATTGACGAATCAGGTTGACCATTTGAGCAGAAAATGTTTCTCCAGCAGCAAAAACAGATTTTCCACCGATAGGAATCAGCATAAAATTATCTCGACCTATACGACTATAACCAAAAATCCGGGTCATGATAGAACCTTTTAAAATCAATAATATATTTAATAGACTCAGCGCACTTTCTTGTAAAGATATTTCTGCATCATCTTGATAATACACTGCTCGTTCTGCTAAGTAAAAAATTAGTTCTTTTTCTTGACTATCTATATGCTGATTTCCCCGACCCCTGTAAATAACTTGAATTATTTCCATAAGGTTTTTTTCAATTTCAAATTTAGGAATTTCTACTAAAATGTGTTTAGCTTTAGGAAAAGATAACCCCCGACTACCGCAAGCAGTCATAAAAATGACTTTGACATTTTCCTGAAATTTATGAATTTCTTTCTTTTCGTTCTCAGAAATATTTGCGTGTATTTCTAAATAATCTGTACATTTTTCAAACTTCCCCCAGTTTCGCTTAATTTTATCAATTAATTCTGCTAATTTACGCTTGTTTTGAATATAAACAATTATTTGTTCAACATCTGACCGTTGAAGGAGAGATTCAATATCTTTTAAAATCTCAGTTTGTAACCCAGATTCTAAATTATATTGTTGCTTTAATCCCCCTTCTTCCCTAAATCTACAAGATTCAACTAATACTTGATAACTAATAGATAAACTGCTTGCTGGGTAGGAGTTAGTATTAATAACAGTTGATTCTAAACCTTTAAATATTAATGGTTGAATAGAAAGAGGTTGAGCCGTATCTACAGCGCGACGGAAATATATTTTATCTGGTTCTGGGGAGGTATCAGATAGGTGTTGAATAATCACGTTTTTATCAACAATAGAAGCATCAGCAACAATTACTTTAGTATTAAAACCATGTTGAGAATCCATTAATTGATACTTTTCTATTATTTGATGAATTCCATTTAAAAACTCCACACCTCCATCATCACCTGTAATTTCATCTATCATGATAAATAGGTGTTTAATTCTCCCAGATATTTCTTGCATTTTTTGCGGTAAAACTTTACCATCTGAGGTATTATAAGCATTTCTAAATATCTTATTAAAATGCTTTAATGTATTACCAGCATCAGTCATTTTCAAGGATTGAATAGAAGCAGTTGCGATAATATTATTTGATATTTTTTGTTCTACAATTGTGGAAATAGCTTCGCAAATGCTATTGAGAACACCCTGCTTTTTTTGTCCCACATCTTGAATTACATCTTCCTTAGTTCGCTGAAATCTGTCCGAACGTCTGGCTTTTTGTTCAATATCTCTACTATCGAGAAAGTCAACAGACTTTTCAATAAATTTACCCTGACGCTGGTTAGATGTGTATTGAACTGTGTAACGACCAAAATTATTTGTAATTAAGTTGCTGTTAGTATTTATAGCCAATAATTTGTCATGAGATAATTTTCCGGTATTTTTATCCTTAAATTTTTCGATAATATCCAAATTAACTTGTTTGCGAGGACTAACATAAAAG
>NZ_JADEWA010000753.1:0-1255 GCF_015207865.1 Dolichospermum sp. LEGE 00246 | reverse complement strand
CTAATCAGTCCCAACAAGGAATTAGGAGCGGTTCTTGAGTTCTTATGTGGGGAGTCAAATAAACTTGCTAATTGTGGGACTTATTATGCCAGACAATTGTTTTTTAAGACGGGTAAAATTCCTGGTAAGTTTGACTTGCATCGTGAGTTAGCAAGTAATTCACATTTTGGGGCAATGTATTCTCAAGCTGCACAGCAATGTTTAACAACTGTGGCGGAATCGTTCAAGTCTTATATTGGACTTTTGAAAGGGATTAAAAATGGTACAGTCACTCAAAAACCTAAGCTACCTGGATACCGAAAACCTGGATTAAATCTCGTAACTTTTCCTGGACAAGCTATTAAACTAAAGGACGGTAAGCTAAGATTTCCGATGGGTAGTAAGGTGAAAGTTTGGTTTGGGCTTGACGCTTTTTATGTTCCCATGCCTTCTAATTTAGAGCATAAGGACATCAAAGAATACCGCATACTGCCAAGGAATAATGAATTTTATTTGGAGTTAATTTATAAAATAACTTCTCACAAGCCCGACGTAAATATTGAGAATGTTTTATCAATTGATCACGGGTTGAACAACTGGCTAACCTGTATCAGTAACGTTGGTACGTCATTTCTGATTGACGGACGCAAGTTAAAATCAGTGAATCAATGGTACAACAAACGAGTTTCGGTTCTCAAAGAAAATCAATCCTTTTGGTTTTTGGTCTAAGCAATTAGCGTCAATAGCTGAAAAGCGGAATCGTCGGATGAGGGACGCTACTAATAAAGCAGCTAGAATCGTAATCAACCATTGCATTGATCATAAAATTGGGACTGTCGTTTTTGGCTGGAACGTCGGACAAAAAGATTCTATAAATTTAGGTTCTAAAACTAATCAAAAATTTGTCCAAGTTCCTACCGCAAGATTAAAAAACCGCATTGCTCAACTGTGTGAACAATACGGCATTAAGTTCTTTGAAACTGAAGAATCTTATACCTCAAAAACATCGTTCCTAGACAATGATTTTCTACCTACATTCGGTGCAAAACCTGAAGGGTGGAAAGAGTCAGGAAGAAGAGTTAGCCGGGGTTTGTACCATTCTCAAGATGGTACAAAAATCAATGCAGATTGCAACGGTGCAGCTAATATTTTCAGAAAAGTAGCGGTAAAGCTAGGATTAAATTCTAGTGGAATCAGTAGAGGCGCATTGATATCGCCGTTAAGATTATTTATTTGGTCTTAAGAATCCCCGTCCATTTATGGCGGGGAGTGTCAA
>NZ_JADEWA010000125.1:0-12363 GCF_015207865.1 Dolichospermum sp. LEGE 00246 | reverse complement strand
TACATTTCAAAAAATTAATTTTTTGAGAACTTTTTGGCGTGGGCTTTAATTCTCAATAACCAATACTTATTGACAGAACTATTGCTGTTACGTACTTTTAGACTTTTTATTTACATCGAACTCAGGTGTTATAAGAGCTTGTTGGGCTTGCAACACTGTTCCTGTTACCTTAGAACTGTTTAATCACAAGCGACAGAGCAGGGAACTGGCAACGCATTCGGTAGGTGTCGTGACTCAAATAACGGCTACCCTTTGACTCCCTTCGACATCGCTACCTCGACTTCGCTCGGCACAAGTCAGGGCAAGTCGCTCAGGGTGGTCTGGTCAGTACGGCTTGCTTGATTACTCTTGCAACCCCAGTCCCTTTAGGGCTGGGTTACTGACATTTGTCTTCATAGCCAAAATACCAAGACGTTATCTTGGATCTTACGGTTTGCTGATAGCGTAGCGTAAGCCATAAAAGTTGTCTGTGAGGGCAGGGAACTCTTAACAGGAAACAGGGAACAGAAAAAACTCATGTTTAAAAACATGAGATTGAAATAATGATACTGTTTTTTTCCTGCTACGCATCTTGTAAAAACATCTCTTTTTTGACTGAAGATCTAAACTCTGAAACTTTAGTTTTTTAGGCTCTTGAGTACATAGGCGTAGCCATATTGAGGTATGAAATTCCCAAATTGAACCTTTAAAACTCAAACCTCAGTGCGTCTATTCTTCGAGATCACGAAGCGTGATTGCGCCTTTGCGTGAGACTAAAATTCATACCCTTAATCAGCAACGCCAGCTTATCAACAAGAATTGATTAATAGTGGGAGAATTAAACGAATTTATTTAGATGAATTACCACCGGGTTCAATTGGTATGGGGTTAATTGAGTTAATTGTTAGTAAGGAAGCACAAGCACTGGAATTAGTTAAAACCCTTATGGCAAGAACTAAGACGGAGATTGATAATGACAGAGAAAAACAAGGTATTATAGAGTTGTTGGAGACTGTTTTATTGTCCAAATTTTCACAATTAAGCCGTCAGGAGATAGAAGCAATGTTTTTAGTGAGTGATATTAAGCAAACACGGGTATATCAAGAAGCAAAGCAGGAAGGCAGACAGGAAGGTAAAAAAGATGCAGCAACAAACCTATTGCTAAGGATATTATCTAAACGGTTTGGAAAGCTGGAAGATAGTTATACTCAAAATATCAAAAGTTTGAACATAGAACAATTGGAAAGGCTAGGAGAAACATTATTAGATTTTACAGATATTAATGATTTGGAAATATGGTTAAAATCTGAGATAAACAAGTAATTTGGGTGCATGGTTTATTTAAGAGTTAAGTAGGTGAACACAATAAAACCAAACTGTGTAAAGAAACGTAAAATCGCTGAAAACTTCTTCACTCTTGCCTCTTGCCTTTTGCCTTGCCATAACGATAATTTTCAACGCCAACCTACTTACTGCGCTGATAAGATTTTGTCTAAACAGACTGACAACAACCAAGTAAAGTTGGATAGTTTGCTAGAATTACGCATTGATTTTGGGAGTTTTGTTAATGACAACAATCTTAGAAGTGAATAGTATAAATTTACTATCATGGCAACTGTTACAGGTAGGAGTACCGGAAGGGAATCTGATTCAGTTAATTTTTCAGGCTTTTATTTTGGGTATAGTTCAAGGGATTACAGAGTTTTTACCCATTAGCAGTACGGCTCATTTAGAGGTGTTTACCAAGGTTTTTCATTGGCAGGAATTGAGTTCAAAAGCTTTTCTGGCAACAATTCAATTTGGTAGTGTCATAGCGGTATTAATTTATTTTTGGACAGATATTAAACAGATATTAACTGGAGGTTTCAAGGCTTTTCAACAAAAAGACTGGGAACAGGAAGAATGGAAATTGTTAGTAGGCATAGCTATAGGAACTTTACCTGCTGTAATCGGCGGATTTGTCCTGAAAAAAGCATTAAATAGCGAAGATTCGGCTATTAACAGTATGACTTCTATTGCAATAGTATCAATTGTTATGTCGCTGTTATTAGGTGCATCGGAAAAACTGGGCAGTCATAAGCGAGATTTTAGCACCCTAACAATTCGTGATGGTTTGTTGATTGGGATCGGACAAATGATGGCTTTAGCCCCTGGTGCGTCTCGTTCGGGTTCAACTTTAACTACAGCCTTGTTTCTCGGCTTAGAAAGGCAAACAGCCGCTAGATTTTCTTTTCTTTTAGGTATTCCGACTTTAACACTTGCTACTGTGTATCAGTTTTTGAAGGAGGCACTGGGGAAAATTGACCTGGTTGTGGTAGGTGTAGGGACATTATCTGCGTTTGTTTTTTCTTATATCTCTATTGCTTGGCTGTTGCGTTATCTGCAAACCAAGAATACTTGGATATTTGTTTGGTATCGGTTGGCATTTGGAGCAACAATATTAAGTGCGATCGCTGCGGGAATGTTAAAAAATAGTTAGAGTAGTTGAAATCTGGAAAATAGGGGACAAGGGACTTCTAAATAAATTCCTTCTGTCCTCCAAGCTTTCCCGACAACTGACAACTGACTAATGACTAATGACTAATGACTACCATTCAACCTGCGAAAATTACCAAGGTGCTACCTGACTCAATTGCGGAGGAAATTGGCTTTACAGCCGGTGATGCGATTGTGGCTATTAATGGCACACAACCCCGTGATTTAATTGATTATCAATTTTTATGTGCTGATGAAATTCTCGAATTGGAAGTTTTAGATGCGACAGGGAAAACCCATCATGTCGAAATTGAAAAGGATTATGATGATGATTTAGGACTGGAATTTGCTACAGCTTTATTTGATGGGTTGATTCAGTGCAATAACCGTTGTCCCTTTTGCTTTATTGATCAACAACCACCAGGAAAACGAACTAGTTTATATTTAAAAGATGACGATTACCGATTAAGCTTTTTATATGGTTCTTATCTAACTTTAACGAATTTAACCGCGAGAGAATGGCAAAGAATTGAACAAATGCGGTTATCACCTCTCTATGTTTCCGTGCATTCCACGGAACCAGATGTGAGAATTAGACTTTTAAAAAATAATCGTGCCGGGGAAATATTATCACAAATTAAATGGTTTCAAAAACGAAGATTGCAAATTCATGCTCAAGTTGTTGTCTGTCCTGGGATAAATGATGGTAAACATTTAGAGAGGACATTGCGGGATTTAACATCTTTTCATACTGGAGAATTACCAACGGTAGCATCAATAGCAGTTGTCCCGTTGGGTTTGACGCGGTTTCGTCCCCAGGAAGATGAACTCGTACCTGTGACGCGGGAAAAAGCCCAAGAGGTAATCTATCAAGTTAAATTACTCTCCCAGGAATTTCGCCAAGAATATAATTCTAGTGTCGTCTGGTTAGCTGATGAATGGTTTTTAATTGCTGGGGAAGAATTACCTACTGAAGCTGAATATGAAGAATATCCGCAAATTGATAATGGTGTAGGTTCAATTCGCTTATTTATTAAACAGTTTACCCAAACTGCAACTGAGTTATTACCACCAAAAATTACCAATCAACGCAGATTAACTTGGGTTGTCGGTAATGCAGTGGAAACAGCATTTCAACCCTTGGTAGAACAGTTAAACACTGTCACGGGTTTAGAAGTGAATATGCGAGCTTTATCTAGCGATTATTGGGGACAAAGTATCAGTGTGACTGGTTTATTAACCGGACATGATTTACTTTTAAACTTAAAAGGGCAAGATTTAGGAGAGGGAATTTTATTACCTAGCGTCATGCTGAAGCATGGGGAATTGGTATTTTTAGATGATATGACGGTTGCAGAAGTATCTCAAAAATTAAATGTCAGTATTTTCCCTGTAGCGGGAGTTGAGGAATTAATCAATACTTGTCTTCAAGCGGACTAATAATCAGGCTTTGCTGAAAAAGTTATCTGTGAGGGCTAGTACCGCAAGGCGGAAGTCAAAAGTCAAAAGTCAAAAGTCAAAATGAAGACAGTATAGGCTTTTGGAGGATTTAGAATGGTTGGTTTATTTACGCCGTTTTGTACTAGAAGTATGGCTAACGCCACGCTACGCTATCAGCAAACCCTAATTAACAAAATTCTTTCCTATCCTTAACCAACTAAAAACTAACAACTATACTGCAAACGGTTCATAGTTTAACCAAATATGAAACCCCTCTGGTAAACCTCTCCTTTGCACCCCTCCCTGACCCTCCCCTACAAGGGAGGGAAAAGGAGCAGCTTTTATAATTGGAGAGGCTTTGAACTTGTTCTTTGTATGATAAAAAAGTCCAGCTTCTAGCCGTTTTGAGTATAACAACTAACAACTAACAACTGACAACTAACAACTGACAACTGACTAATGAATAAAAAGACAGTCGGATTCGTTATTTTAAATATTAACTTGTTCCTGTTTAATATCTGGGGAGTATTGCCTGTAAAAGCTATTAATGATTCTCCTGTATTCAGTGTGGTTAATAGCCAGAATAATCCTGAAGAATGGCAAAGAATTAGCAACCGCTTACAGAAGTTAAATGTGAAATATTGTGTGATTCCGCTGAGTCAAGTTAAAGATAAGACTGATTGGGGTAAACCATCGGTATTATTTTTGCCCAATGTAGAGGTATTGACAACGGAACAGGCGATCGCCTTAGATCAATGGGTAAGTCAAGGTGGATATTTAATAGCTAGTGGACCAGTGGGTAATTTATCCACACCTGGAGTTCGTCAATTATTACGAAAACTGCTAGGAGGTTATTGGGGATTTAGCTTCAACACCATTGAAAATTTGCAACCCACAAATACGAATATTCCTGATTGGATAAATCAAAAAGAATTATTTGGTGCAATTCGAGGTGGTGTGATTATTCCTAATAATTCTACTAGTCAAACTCCTGTAAGTTGGGACTCCCAAGATCATCCACCAGCAATATTAACAACTGAAAAATCTACCCTATTAGGTTGGTATTGGGGAAAAGATACATCTGTAGGATTAGACATTGCTTGGTTAAAAGCATCCTTAAATCGTTATTTAAGATTACCAGTTAATAGCAAAAGTAAACTTACAAATCCGGCTTCAAACTGTCAGCCAACAATAGCTACTGGACCCACGCAACCGCAAATTCTAGAAAAATTACCGATTGTTTCCCAATCCCCACCTCCTAAAAAAATTCCCAAAAAACCCATTGCTACCTCCAAGTTAAAACCCACCAAAAAAATCTTCAAAAAAAGCACCCTTACCTCCCAATCCAAACCTCTTAAAAAAACCACTATTAATTCTCATGTAAAACCTGCTAAAAAGATTGCTAAAAAAACCACAGTTATTTCCCGGCTAAAACCTGCTACAAAAATAACTGTTACTTCCCAATTACAACCAAATCCAAAAAATACAGGATCATTAGTAGTTTCTAAAATTACTAATGAAAATTTTATTGATCCAATTAATCAACTAGAAGAAAATGTCCGCTTAGATGTTATACCTAATTCTAATCAGCCGATTGATCAAAAAGAAGGTATAGCCCTGCAAAAAGAATTAGAAAATCTGATTGGTAGATTAGAAAGTACCCATATAGCAGCATTAGCTTATAATTCTGCCAAAAATATCAACAATAATGGCACTAATTCCTCACTGGAAAAAGCAGAATCAATTAAAACAGCATTTTCCCACCCAGAAACATCAGCATCAAACTTAGCAGAAACATTAGTACAAGCGAGAGAAACAGTTAAAAGTATCCCCTTATTAATTCAACAAAAAAACTATGCAACAGTTAGACAGAAATGGTTACAAGCTAAAGCAAATCTATGGCAGCAATTTCCCGTCAATCAACGATTAGCACAACCAGAAATTCGGGCAATGTGGTTAGATAGAGGTACTATTGTCAAAGCCGGCAATGAAGTCGAATTAGCCAAAATTTTTGATAAACTAGCAAAAGCCGGAATTAATACCATTTTTTTGGAAACCGTCAATGCCAGTTATCCTATTTATCCTAGTCAGGTAGCACCTCAACAAAACCCCCTGATTCGTGACTGGGACCCCCTAGAGAGTGCGGTTAAACTAGCTCATGAACGGGGAATGGAATTGCACGCTTGGGTGTGGGTATTCGCCGCTGGAAATAACCGTCATAATGAAATTATTAATATTAGTCCTGATTATTTGGGACCAGTATTAGCCGCAAATCCCGATTGGGCTAATTATGACAATCGAGGTAATATTATTCCCATTGGTCAAACTAAGCCTTTTTTAGATCCAGCTAATCCCCAGGTAAGAGAATATTTAACTAAATTATATACCGAAATTGTTACTCGCTATCAAGTAGATGGTATTCATTTGGATTATATTCGTTATCCTTTTCAAGACTCTCTTGTTGGTCGTAGCTATGGTTATGGTAAAGCTGCAAGGGAGCAATTTAAACAGCAGACTGGTATTGACCCCTTGGATATTTCTCCCAGTCAACGGGATTTGTGGCAACAATGGACAGCATTCCGCACCCAAAAGGTGGATAGCTTTGTGGCTGAATTATCACAGACCTTGCGAGAAAAACGAAACACTCTTCTTCTCTCAGTAGCCGTTTTTCCCTTACCGGAATATGAACGCATAGAAAAAATTCAGCAACATTGGGAAGTATGGGCAAGAAGAGGAGATATAGATTTAATTGTGCCGATGACCTATGCTTTGGATACACCTCGGTTTCAAGGATTAGCTCAACCGTGGATTACTTCTACAAAATTAGGTGCTACCCTATTAGTTCCAGGAATCCGTCTGAAGTCATTACCAACTATGGGTGCATTTGATCAATTGCAACTTTTGCGAGACTTGCCAGTGAACGGTTATGCCTTGTTTGCAGCGGAAAATTTTCATCCTGAACTAGAACAAATATTTAATAGTACCCAAGGAATTAAAAACGAACCTATACCCCAGCGTCAACCTTTTCGCACGGCGGCGTTTCGTTATGCAGCTTTGCAGAGAGAATGGCGTGTGGTGGAAAAAAATGGTCAGTTACATAAGTCTGCAATCACCAATGCTGAGTTTGAGAAATTAGATCAGGAGTTAAAAGATGCGTTGAATCAACTGGCATCTGTACCGTCTGCTCTTAATTTAATTACAGCCAGAAAAGCCCTCAACCAGGTTCAATTGCAATTTTCACAGATACCGGGGAAAAATCAAGCCAATCTCTATCAAGTTAAAGTTTGGGAAAACCGTCTTCTGGCTATTGAACGACTCATCCGTTTTGGCGAAAGAAGATTAAATATGCGTCAAAGGAATGGATAAATCCTAAATAGGGTTTGCTGGATAAGTTGTCTGTGAGGGCAGGGAAAATTGGTAATTGGTAATTGGTAATTGGTAATTGGTAATTGGTAATTGGTAATTGGTAATTGGTAATCTTTTTTACTGACTACTGACTACTGACTACTGATTACTGACTCTAAAACCATCCTTCTTGTTCTAGGGTTTCGATTAATTGTAAGCCGCGAGGATCGCCAACGCCCAGTAGTGAGGCTTTGGTGTCTGCTCTCACTCCTAAGTCCTGGTCTTCGGCAAAGGCTTGAATTAATGCGTCTATGGCTGTGGCGTATATAACATTGGAAGGTAGTTCTTTACAAAGTTGACCGATTGTCCAAGCGGAGTTACTGCGGACGGCGGAGATAGGATCTTTGACTAGGGCTTCGATCAGGGCGGGCATTGCACCGACGATGGCTTCATATCCTACTTCTGTCATCTGTGCTAGGGCGCTGGCTGCCCAGAGACGGACGGCGGGAATGTCGGTTCTTAGGGCATCGGTGAGGGGTGCTAGAGAACGGCGATCGCGGCAATTACCTAAAGCCCAGACTATGCCTTTGCGAACATAACCATTAAAATCGCGGTTGAGTTGCATAATTAATGGTTCTACGGCTTCTTTGGCTGGGTTACGTCCGATACCATAAGCAGCACTAACTCGCACTAGGGGACAATTATCTGTTAAAAGATGGATGAGATGAGGTGTTGCTCGTTCATCTTGAATATCACAAAAAGCACGCGCTGCTAACATCCGTTGTTGAGGCTGGGTGTTTTCTAGGAGTACCAGCATTAATTCCGCATCAGGTTTTTCCACTTCTGACTCATCAGTAAGTGGTTCTATTTTATCTAATGGGCTTTCTAGCTCAACTTCAGCATCGAGTAGGCTTAGTTCGTATTCGTCGTACATAATTATTCAACTGTAACCTGTTCCCTGTAACCTGTTCCCCAATTAAGTAGGTGAACACAATAAAACCAAACTGTGTAAAGAAACGTAAAATCGCCCAAACCCTCTTCACTCTTCACTCTTGCCTCTTGCCTCTTGCCTTGCCATAACGACAATTTTCCACGCCAACCTACTTAGAGTGATTTTACCATCCAGAGGGATTGTTCTTGATAACCAAGTTGATGATAAAGATTTAATGCGGGTGTGTTGGAGACAAATACTTGTAGTCCGATTTGGCGATAGCTGGGCTTGCCGGAGACATCACGTTTTTGTGTAGCCCAATTTTCTACATAAGCCATTAATCCTTTACCAATGCCTTTGCGCCTATATTCTGGGATGACGTACAGGAGAAAGATGTGCGGATGGCGATCGCCACTAACCTGATCTATAGCATTCCCCACCCATAAACAAGCTACGGGTGATTGGTAATCGGTGATTGGTAATTGGTGAAGAATTTCCGTCCCTACCTCCCCTACCTCCCCTACCTCTTTATAGACCCACCATAGGGGGGTATCACGACAGAAGTATTGTTCAACTGTATGTGCTAAGTGGGAAAAGTCTTGATCAGGGAATTGTTCTTGGTAAGTGCGCTGCATGAACTTAACCAAGAGGGCTTTATCGAGGGTGGAACCTTGGCGAAGAGAATAGCCGGGGATGAAATTCAAAATAGACTTATTCCCTAATTACCTAATAATCATGCCAATGGGAGCGGGAGCTACCATATCCGAGGGTAAAAAGATGCGAGCGCTGACTGCTACCAAAGCCAGGGTAAATATCAACACTGCAATCAAAGGGGCAATATATTGACGAAAAATAGCCATGTTTTTGTTTATGAATAAATAGCAACAGTATTAATTCTAGCGAATTCTCAACAATAAATTAGCCAACTTGCACTAAGCAAAATGAATTTGTCTTTTTCTGCCCTAATATTAAGGCTGATCCTGGTCTAATTCATTTAAGACTTTTTCACAGTACCAATTTTCGGGCATTTCAGGAACATTTTGTTTGGCTTGTTCAATTAGTCTTTCCGCTGCTGCTACGTCTCCAGATAATCTAGCGATGAGCCGATTTTTGAGGTAGTTGCCGGTCACTTCTTCATCTGGTTGGTTAGGGATGCTGGGATTGAGTGCTTGCAGGGGTTCGCGTCGCAGTTGCCAAAATAGGACGTAATAAAGTGTCCCAAAAATTAGGATCAGGCTGATAGTTCCCAGGAGTGTGAGGAAATTAAAAGCCAGATTTTGCAGAACTAATTGTGAGAGGACATAGCCTAGTAATAGACCTGTAACTATTAGAACGAATGTACCGACAAGAATAACTACTTGTGTTCCCATATATCTTCTTCTTGTAGTCCTGGTCTGGTGGTTGCCAATACCTTGGGATGCCAAGGGGCAACAATAGGTAATAGTAGCAAACCAGGTAACGCCGCTACAAGAGAGAGTAAGAAAAATGTCGGCCAACCTGTGGCTGTAGCCCAACTACCTGCGGGGGCGGAAAGTACGTCTCGACTAATGGCCATGAGGCTGGAGAATAAAGCAAACTGGGTGGTTGTGAATCGGTGGTTACAGAGACTCATTAAAAAGGCGACTGTAGCGACTGTGACTAATCCAGCAGAGAAGTTTTCGATGTTTACGGCGATGACTAGTAGGGAATAATCTTTTTTATTAGCCACAGCTAGGGCATAGTAACCTAAGTTACTGAGTAATTGCAGCGCTCCAAATACCCACAAACTGCGATTTAAGTTAATTTTGGTCATGATTACACCCCCAGCTAATACGCCGACGGTGGTGGCAAGAAATCCCATTCCTGCCTGGATTGCGCCGATTTCGGTTTTTGTAAAGTCTATTTCTCGTAAAAATAAGTTGGCTGTAATGCCGACGAGGGAATCACCTAGTTTATAGAGGAGAATAAAACTGAGTGTTAAGCTGGCTTGTTTAATGCCAAAGCGGTGAAAAAATTCTTTAAAGGGTAGGAAAATAGCTGTTTGTAAGTTTTCAGGCGGACTATCTTCCCTAACTTCATTTAATAGGGAGTTTGGTAATAATACGGATGCAGTTATCCAAGCTACTAATAATCCTGCTAATAACCAATAAAATACAGGTTGGGCAATGAAACCGACAAAAACGCCGGCAATTAACCCTGCTACTAGTGAGGTAATCAGGACTATAAAAATCACGTCTTTGGCAGAAATGGGGGCTAATTGTCTTTTATCTGGGAATTTGTGTTCTGCGGGCGACCACAAGGTGGTAAATATACTTCCTGCCATAATCACTGCCATGAGCAAATATACGACATTCCAAGGTAAGTAATCTGCTAAGACTAAGGCGAGGGAACTGGTAATAAATAGGGCGATTCGGTAGCCTAATACCCACAGAGATGCCCCTGGCTGCGCCTCTAGGGGGTTTAAAATGTCGGTACGGTAGGCATCACCAGCTATATCCTGGGTGGCACTGAGGAAGGTAATAATCAGGCAGTTGATGGCGAGGATTTGTAATATTTGCTCGCTTTGGGCTGGTTGTTGAATGGCAAGGGCGGCGATCGCTAATACTAACCCAATTTGGGTGATAATTAACCATCCTCTTCTTCCACCTAACAATGGTGGTGTAAATCTATCTAATAGGGGCGACCACAGGAATTTTAAGGAATAAGGTAAACTTAATAACCCAAATAAGGTGATTTTGGCAATATCAACTTTGGCATCTTGCATCCATAGTTGTAGGGTTCTACTGGTCAGAAATAGGGGTAAACCTGATGCAAAACCTAGTAATAATAAAGCACCCATTTTCTGGCTTTGGAACGCCTGTCTGAGTGCTTGAATTTCTTTCATAAGATTATTATCTTGCCATGCTGGCACAAGAAGTGCAAAATCAGGATTTTACTTTCTTTGTGGCTAGTTCAATTAAATCTTCAATTTTCTTAATATTCTGATCTCCGGCTAAGTAACCAATACCGCGATGTAGATGTAAGCGAAATTGCGTAATTAGGGTTTCTCTATCTGTATCTAAGCCGTCGTTGTAGCAGCGTTGTTTGAGGGCTAAAAGTAAAATATCGGACATTTCTCCCCCAAAAACCCGCCATGTCATTTCGAGGTTGCTATCTTGGGGGATAGGTACGGGGGATGGTGCTGCGGCTTCCGTGAGGGAACGACAAAACGCCCACCGACATAATATATTCCATTGTTCGATTTTTGTGCTGCGTTTGAGTTTGAGTAGTTGTTCTTTGGCTGTTTGGGAGAGTTTGATTCTTTCTATTGGTGATTCCATGATTTTGGTGATTGGTGATAATAAATTTAAGTCTCACGCAAAGGCGCAAAGACGCAAAGGAAGAAATAAATCAGAAGTTTAAAATTTGCTAATTTTATATAGTTTGTTTATTTTGATTGTGGGCTAGATTACGGACTATGCGATTTAGAAAAATCAGATAATCATCTATTTCTTCATAACTATCTAATTCTTGTTCTTCTTCTGATGTGAGTTGAGAATTTTGTTGTTTAAAAAGTAATGTTTCAATGCGATTCTGGACATTACTAGAAGCACGAAAGATAGGTGTTCCTTCTTGTAACTCGATTGTGACAGCACCTTCTAAGGGTAAGGTAGCAGGTAAATTATGTAAAGTTGGTAGTAGAGGAATTGTCATATTTAAATCCATGAAATACTAAATAACATTTTACCAAAAATAACCAGGTTTGATTGTGGTTTCTCTTTTACCTGAGTTGTATTGAAGTAGGTATTCGCGGGCTATGGCTTCGGTTTCTTGCAGGTTTTGATATTCTTTTTTGCCGATTTCGGTGTCGGTGGAAAGGAGGATTACTTGATGGCTGGCTGAGGGGAAGTATCTTTCTACTAGGTTGTTACGGTGGGAGGAGTCTAGTCTTCCTAATGGGGTGTCTATGGCGATAGGTAAGCGTCTTCCTGATACTTTGGCTAATCCCCACAAAAATGCGATCGCTAATAGTTGTTTTTCACCAGCGGAAAGCCGATGTTTGGGGACTGGTTTTCCGTTTAAATCATATAATGATAAGCCGAAGGTTTTACTATCAATAGCTATGCGATGTACTAAGTCTGATTTGTGTAATAAATATAGAAAACAGTTTTTTACTTCTTCTTCTAATTTATTTAATTTTCTTAAAGTTAATCTTTCTCGAAACACTTTTAATG
>NZ_JADEWA010000752.1:0-1259 GCF_015207865.1 Dolichospermum sp. LEGE 00246 | reverse complement strand
GTGTTAATATGCTGGGATTGATCATTAAAATTTTCTCTCATGATCATTTAATTAGTGAATTTTACAAGGGTTTTGAATTATAAGTATTCAAGTATTACTTTTAGGTTACTATAGATTTTTTAGAGAAATAAAAAACTATCTTAAACATAAGATGAAAAAATGAAGTACAGCGGTTCTCCCAGAACATTTTGAACCTCAATGTTTCTTAAAACACCCCATACCTAATCGTGTCTGCAATTAATAGCATCCAAGTTACCGAAAATAGCGATCGCCTAGATCGCTACTTATCCCAAGAGTTATCAGATTTATCCCGTTCTCGCATCCAGCAGTTAATAGAACAGGGTCATGTTCAAATTAATGACAAGATTTGCACATCTAAAAAGATTAACCTGAAAACAGGCGATCGCATTACCCTGGAACTTCCCACCATTCAACCTTTAGACCTAATCGCCGAAGATATTCCCCTAGACATCCTCTACGAAGACGACGAACTCATCATTCTCAATAAACCCGCAGGTTTAGTAGTCCACCCCGCACCCGGACATCCTGACGGAACGTTAGTTAATGCTATCTTGTCCCACTGTCCCAATTTACCAGGAATCGGTGGCGTGCAACGTCCAGGAATAGTCCATCGTTTAGATAAAGATACAACAGGAGCAATTGCGATCGCCAAAACAGACCTAGCTTACCACCACCTACAAGCGCAACTACAAGCAAAAACTGCCAGAAGAGAATATTTAGGCTTAATTTACGGTGTTCCCAAAACAGAAACCGGAATTATAGATTTACCCATTGGCCGCAATCCCCAAGACCGTAAAAAAATGGCTATTGTTTCTATAGAAGATGGTGGACGCAATGCTATCACTCACTGGCGCACAAAAGAACGGTTTGGCAACTACACCTTAATTCACTTCCAACTAGAAACAGGACGTACCCATCAAATTCGCGTTCACAGTGCCAAAATGGGTCATCCTATCGTCGGCGACCCTATTTATAGTTCAGGTCATTCCCTGGGGGTAAATTTGCCGGGACAAGCATTACACGCTTGGAAACTTCAGCTACAACATCCCATTTCTGGCGATTTAGTCGCAGTCACAGCACCCCTTCCCCGCAGCTTGACAACTTTACTAGAAGTCCTGCGCCGTCGTAGTGGTCTTTATTAAGAATTTCTGAAAAATAGCCATTTAGTCTGATTTTGTGGGTTTTACCTTTGAGAAAATTTATATCCCCCCTGGGGGGAAAAAAGGAAAATTTCCCAA
>NZ_JADEWA010000751.1:0-1264 GCF_015207865.1 Dolichospermum sp. LEGE 00246 | reverse complement strand
GGGGGTTGGGGGAGGGGTTCTTGTACTTCATAATATAACTATTCAACAAAGAACTTTTCCAGACAGCGGACAAACATTTCCACACCCATTGGTAAAGCTGTTTCGTCAAAATCAAATTGGGGATGATGATGAGGGTAATCTAATTTTTTCTCTGGATTTGCAGAACCAAGAAAAAAGTAACAACCGGGAACTTCTTGCAGAAAAAATGACATATCTTCCCCACCCATTGTTTGACATTCGGGAACGATACCAATAGGGGTTTCTACGACTTCTTCTGCTACTGAATGCACTAACGCTGCAATTCCCGCATCATTGATAACTGGTGGATAAAGATGAATATAATCTAAGTCATAACTTGCACCCTGACTTTGGCAAATTCCCGCAATAATTTGTTGAATGCGTTCTTTAAAAAAACCTGCTAAATCAGGATTAAAATATCTTACTGTGCCACCCATTCTCGCAGTATCAGCAATCACATTAACTGCTGTTCCGGCGTGGAGTTCACCCACTGTCACTACAGCCGAATCAATGGGGTTTACATTACGGGAAACAATTGTTTGCAAAGCATTGACTATTTGCGCCGCTACCACTACAGAATCCACTGTCTGATGAGGAATTGCCCCATGTCCACCTTTACCGAAAATGGTGCAACGGAACAACTCAACAGCAGCCATTAATGCCCCAGCCCGGACTCCTACAGTTCCCAATGGTAGATTGTTCCATAAGTGTAAACCGATAATGGCATCAACATCAGGGTTTTTAAGTACACCTGCTGCAATCATCGGTTTTGCTCCACCGGGACCTTCTTCTGCGGGTTGGAAGATAATTTTGACAGTGCCGCTAAAGTCTTGTCGGTGTTGATTGAGGTAATAGGCTGTACCGAGAGCGATCGCTGTATGTCCATCATGTCCACAAGCGTGCATGACTCCATCATGTTGAGAACAATAGGGAACTTGATTCTGTTCTTGAATAGGTAAAGCGTCCATATCCGCCCGAATTGCTAACACTTTGCCATTCCCAGGTTTTTCACCTTTAATAATAGCGACAATTCCCGTTTGAGCAATTCCGGCTTGATGGACAATTCCCCAATTTTGCAATTTTTGGGCAATAAATTCGGCGGTAATTTTTTCCTGAAAACCTAATTCTGGTTTTTGGTGGATCTGTCTTCTCCACTCCACTAATTGTGGTTGTAAAGCCCGAATTTCTAACCGGACATTTTTGAGATTTACTGTTGAAGCCAGAGGAAATGTAGAAACCATATTTA
>NZ_JADEWA010000124.1:0-12440 GCF_015207865.1 Dolichospermum sp. LEGE 00246 | reverse complement strand
ACCCCTAACCCCTCCCCGCAAGCGAGGAGGGGGACAAGAAGTTCTAAGCCTCTCCCCGTAAACGGGGAGAGGTTTGGAGAGGGGTCAAATTTGAAGGAGTTTGCAGTATATACAAATACAACAAAATTATTTTAAACAGGAAATAAAACTATGTCAGAAACTAAACCCCGTGACGTGCAAATATTGCCCATTGCTACAGATACCATAATATTGCGATCGCGCAGTTGGGCTAGATTAAGATTTGAAATTGAATATGCTTTAGCCAAGGGAACAACGGCTAATTCTTATCTCATCCAAGGCGATAAAAATGCCTTGCTTGACCCCCCTGGCGAAACTTTTACCGAAATATACCTCCAAGCCTTACAACAGCGGTTTGATGTCAAAAAACTCGATTATGTAATTCTTGGTCACGTTAACCCCAACCGCGCCGCAACCTTAAAAGCATTACTGGAAATTGCCCCCCAAATTACCTTTGTTTGTTCTAACCCAGGGGCGATAAATCTCCGCGCTGCTTTGGAAAAAGAAGATTTACAAATTTTGGTCATGCGGGGAGAAGATACCCTAGATTTAGGAAAAGGACATCATTTACAATTTATTCCCACTCCTAACCCCCGTTACGCTGACGAACTTTGTACCTGGGACCCGCAAACAGAAATCTTGTTTTCTGATAAATTATTTGGAGCGCATATTTGCTCAGATCAAGTTTTTGATGAAGGTTGGGAAGTATTTAACGAAGACAGACGCTATTATTTTGACTGTTTAATGGCACCTCACGCCAGACAAATCGAAACAGCTTTAGAAAAATTAGCAGATTTGCCAGTGCGAATGTATGCTACTGGTCATGGTCCAATAGTCCGCTATGGTTTAATTGATATTACCAAAGGCTATCGGGAATGGACTAAACAGCAAACTTCCGCTGATATGACAGTGGCTTTAATTTATGCTTCTGCCTATGGCAATACTGCAACTTTAGCACAGGCGATCGCTCGCGGCATCACCAAAGCCGGTGTCAGTGTCGAATCTATCAATTGCGAATTTACCGAACCCGAAGAAATCAAAGCCGCCATTGCAAAATCCGCCGGTTTTATCATAGGTTCACCCACATTAGGTGGACACGCACCCACACCTGTGCAAACAGCTTTAGGAATTGTCCTTTCTACTGCTACTAACAATCAATTAGCCGGTGTATTTGGTTCTTTTGGTTGGAGTGGAGAAGCCGTTGATTTAATTGAAAGTAAACTCAAAGACGCAGGATACAGATTTGGTTTTGACACCATTCGCGTTAAATTCAAACCCAATGAAATCACCCTGCAAACCTGCGAAGAAGCGGGAACTGATTTCGCCCAAGCATTGAAACGCGCCATGAAAAAATCAGTTGTCGCTAAACAACCTGCAAGTAATGTAGAACAAGCAGTAGGGCGGATTGTTGGTTCTATATGTGTGGTTACAGCAACCCAAGGAGAAGTAAAAACGGGAATGTTAGCCTCTTGGGTGACACAAGCCAGTTTTAATCCGCCTGGTTTAACTATTGCGGTAGCCAAGGACCGCGCTATGGAAAACATGACTCACACAAATAACAAATTTGTAGTCAACATTCTAGCAGAAGGGAGGGAAATCCGTAAGCAGTTTATGAAAGTTTACGCCCCCGGACAAGATAGATTTGCCGGATTGGACACTCAAGAATCTAATAATGGCGGAATTATTCTCAATGGTGCTTTAGCGTATTTGGAATGTTCTGTCCAAAGTCGGATGGAAGCCGGTGATCATTGGTTAGTTTATGCCACTGTTGATGATGGTAAAGTCTTAAATCAAGATGCTGTCACAGCAGTACATTATCGCAAATCAGCTAATTATTATTAAACAGTAGGGTGGGCATTGCTCACCTAAATACTTTTTAATTCTCCCTCGTTCCCAGACTCCGGCTGGGAATGCCTACCAGGAGGCTCTGCCTCCAATCCCAGAATAAAGTGTGTAAATCTAGTTCTTAAGTAATAAAGTTAGCACTGGATTTATTGCAATATCAAGAATTTTGCTCGTTCCCAGACTCCGGCTGGGAATGCCTACCAGGAGGCTCTGCCTCCAATCCCAGAATAAAAGCAATTTTACGCGATTTTGTCCTGGTACTTGAGGCAGAGCCTCATCAACTGCATTCCTAGTCAGAGACTAGGAACGAGAAAAAGAGTTATGCACGGTTTAAAGTTGCTCGTTCCCAGACTCCGGCTGGGAATGCCTACCAGGAGGCTCTGCCTCCAATCCCAGAATAAAAGCCATTTTACCCGATTTTGTCCTGGTACTTGAGGCAGAGCCTCATCAACTGCATTCCTAGTCAGAGACTAGGAACGAGAAAAACTCGTTACGATAATCTAAAAACTCCTGTAAGACTTGACGACGATAGAGAAAGTGTGTATCATGTTAAATATGTCAATAAAAAAAGGCAGAATGCTAATCATAGCAGTCCACCCATTTTTTTAGTTAGCACGCAAATAGCGAAGTTACTGCAAATAACTTGAATTTCGTGCTGTTCGTTGGTTTTCTATTTGAACCTTTCAACGATAGCCAAAATCGTTGTAGCTAGGGAATCCGCCTTCTGAAAAATAAAGGCAACAACAAGTAAAGCTAGTATAACTAGCAACAGTTCCAGTATACCAATTTTCTTCAGTATCACAATTTTCTCCTTGTAAGTGTAAATTAAAATCAATATACATTATTGCACAAACTAGACCACCGCCCTGATAAATATCGGAGCGTGGTTTTGTGCTTCATGTATTAAGCTAAATTTTATCACTCAAATATAAAAAAGTAAATACCAGCACCATTAGTACAGCTTGTTAAGAACTACAAAATTATTAAAGTGTGTAAATCTAGTTCTCAAGCAATAAAGTTAGCACTGGATTTATTGCAATATCAAGAATTAAAACAAGCATAGAGTGAAGTTGACATTTCTTTTTTGCAGCCGTTATGTATCAAACAGACCCACCGCGTTCTGCTAAGGAATTCCTACCGACAATGTATGATTTACCTAGCGAAGACCCAGAGGAACCCGGTTTGCCAGACGAATTTCATCTTTTACAACCGCAGTTATTACGGGAAACTTTTTGTCCGTCAAAGTTCCCGGAAAATCAGGTATTTATCGCCACAGACTTAAATCTTTACTACGATGTTCATCATCCATTATGGTATAAACGCCCTGACTGGTTTGCTGTCGTTGATGTCCCCAGGTTGTATGCACAAAAAGAACTACGGCTGAGTTATGTGGTTTGGCAAGAAGGCGTTAATCCTTTTGTAGTGGTAGAATTTATTTCACCAGGAACAGAAAAAGAAGATTTAGGGAGAACCTTACGAGATGCTAGTCAACCTCCAACTAAGTGGGAAGTTTACGAACGAGTTTTAAGAGTACCCTATTATATAGTTTTTGACCGTTACACTGACCAGTTAAAAGCATTTCAATTACAGGGAAGTAGTTATGCTGAACTGGAAATCAATCAACTGCGTGTGTGGTTAAATGATATTGAATTAGGTTTGGGACTGTGGCAAGGTGTTTATGAAGGCATTGAACGGCAGTGGTTACGCTGGTATGATACTTCAGGTAACTGGGTTCTCACACCGGCAGAACGGGAAAGAAAACAAGGGGAGCGAGAAAGAAAACGTGCAGAAAGATTAGCAGCACAATTACGCGCTCTTGGTGTTGAACCTGATTTTGGTGATGATGAAGAGGACTAAACTGCTGACTCTGAAAAATTTAACCCAGAACAATTTCTGTGAGGGCTAGAAGTATGGCTAACGCCACGCTGCGCTATCAGGAGGATTTAGAAGAAGTTAGAAGTAATATCAAGTCTGGAAAATTGAACGATTTTTGATGCTATGATCACACTTTCCTTGCACCTCATTTATCTTTCATACAGATGAGACTCTTCATGCGTCTGGGTTGTAGGTTTATTCAGCAAGCCCTAAGTATCTGCAAATATTACTCAAAAGATGGAAGCATAAACACAGAAAAAGATGATAATTAGAGAGGATTAGTATCTATAAATCTCTGTGTAGGTTAGAAAAATGGCAGCCCAAAAATTGAGCGAAACCGAACTAACATTAGCCCTGAATAGTTTACCAGGATGGCAAATCAAAGAAGGCAAATTATACAAAGAATATAAATTTAGCTCTTTTGCAACGGCGTTGGGTTGGATGGTTAGTGCGGGTGTTCACGCGGAAAAACTTGGACATCACCCGGAATGGTTTAATGTTTACAATACTGTTCAGGTTAATCTTATTACCCACGATATCGGTAATGCTATCAGCAATTTAGATGTGGAACTGGCGAAGAAAATGGAAGAAGTCTTTAATTCTTAATTCTTAAGTAATTGGACAAAAATATTTACAGTGATTACGAGCGAAGGGAAGCAATCACAACCCTTGCGATTGCTTCATTTCACTTCGTTCCCTATGGCTAACGCCACGCAACGCTAACGCAATGATATTGTGTAATTAATTCTGTTTCACTACTTAATTTGTCGTTGGGAATCACTTATTAACATTCTACAATCGTTTTAGGGACGTTCTATAGAACGTCTCTAAATCCATGCATGAATTGTCAATTCCAATACCATACCTGGTACTGAGTTGTGACAGCTTGTTTAGGATTTTCTCCTCAAAGGGAATCCGCCATTTTGCAAGGCGTACGGGACGGTATCGGTCAAACATTAGTATCAAAGTTACCACGGCCATAATAATCAGGTGTGTTTGTAAGACAGTTAGAGGTAAGAGCATTAAAGCCCAACAATTCCCTACACACCAAAGGCCATTAACCATCCCATAGCGCCAGCAGTCTAAATTAGCTGCCAGTCCAAAAGGTGAAAGGCGAGGAGTCCAATGGCAGTGGTTCAAGCAGGACTGCTTCCACGGGCTGGACTGCCAAAAAATAACTAATAGTAAGGCAACACCAGAAGCTCCAAACCATCCCTCGCCCACAAAAAACCTCAGCAAAGCTGCAACAGGCATTAATATCAAACCTGCTAGAGTCCAGATACTGACATAGCCAAGAAGAAACAAAACAATGGCAATCCAACGCCGTCGGGTTAAGCTACGTAACCAAAGGTGACGGATTGGTTGGGCTAGTTGAGGGGACATCATAGCAACTAACATCACCAGCCAATACAATACCATCACTGCCAGGGAGTGGAAAGAGAGCATACCATCTAGTGAGTGAATCATCTGTCCATGCCCATGAACGGAGACAGCAATCATTCGTCCTGACATTACCTGATGAAGTTCTCCTGGTAGCAACATCACCCCCCAAGCAATCAGGGAAACTTTCAGCAGCGTCGGTAGAGGAGGCTCACTAATAAATGATATGTATCTACTTAATGTGATTCTCATTACTTGACTGTACACGCCTCACGATAGAGGAGTACTTGCTCCACGTTCATATCATCGGCTGGATTATCTTCATTTAGTGGGATGAAAGTAACTTTAAGGTGTTTAGTTCCTTCCCGTCCGCCAAATCGAAGTCTAGCAAGGATCTCGGTAATTTCAAAAACTTCGGTAACTCCTAGTCCCCCACCTGCGGATGCTTGGCGCACACCAAAAAAGGAGATACTACCCGCATACAGATCAGGATAATCATAACCTGAAGCACCTTTAGGAAGATTAACAAACACGTTAATGATCCTACCATCCTTGTTGCTGGTGATGTTCACCAGATGCAGGAAAAACCTATGCTCTGGAGAGTATTTTACTCCCCCTCCTGTAGCAGGTTCTCCTATTTGAATCTCTATCGAAGTTCTATTTGCTTCTTTTAATCCTGTGCTGGTGGTACTAGCACCAATCGGTTCGGATTTTATTCCGGCAGGCTTGGTAGGGATATCTTTGAGGGGATTTGAAATGTCATCATATTGATAACTGAGATCATACTGGTAATCTACTTTCAGTGCCAAGGTATTGACAACATCCTTTGGTTTGAACTCCCAGACTTGTCCAGATGTCAAAGGTACCATAAAGCCACGTTCACCCGGACCGTTGAGCCACTCTTTTTGTGTTCTATTGAAAAGTTCTATTGTTTGGTTGTCCGCTTTGTTTTCTGGTGTATTTGGTAGTGACTGCCGCTCATATGGGTTTTTATGCTCCGGATCACTTTTGAGCCAAACTTCCCACAGGCGGTCAATATTGGCATGGTGCAACCAAAATATAGGGTCAAGACCAGCGGTGACTCCGTCACCCATCAGTCCACCAACAAGACCATGAATGTTGTTATGTGGATTGCTTTCTATTTGACCAAAGGCTACAGGGTCATGGCTAAAACTGGTCTTTAACCCACCAAAACCAGTTGAAGAGTTAGATGTTCCTATAAAACTGGGTTGAGTCAATGCCTGTTTTAGACTTAGCACGTTTCTTTGTATAAGTTCGTAACGTTGCTTTGCCTCTGCTGTTCCTTTAGCAATTTCTTGTGGCAGTGTGACTAGCTCTCCGTTCCGTTTTTTGATATAGAGGGGATTTTCAGACCCATCCGGCATATACTCATTGGTAAATGCTGGTGGTATTCGTGTTGCACGATAATTATCTTTTGGATCGGCGGGGTTCCAGTAAGGTAAAGCCCAATCTGTCCAATGGTAATTAACTTTGATACCTTTCTTTTCGTCTTCTATCATTTCCTGTTTAATAGCTTCACGCACTATTGTTTCAAATGACAGCAAATGGCCACGATGCCAAGGTAAGAAGTACCAGCTTCCATGCTGACATTGTTTCCAGTAAAGGCTTTGTACCCAATAAGGTGGTAACTTTTCACCCAAGGTCAGGAAGCCTTCAACGTGCCATATTACGGGGTCAAAACCATGAAGTGCAGCCAAAAATTCCCAGCTTGTGTGCTCTGAAATTGTCCTAGCTCTGAGGACTCTAACACCCCTAGCGTACCAGTACAAAACCGGATCATCGAAATCCCCACTGTTAGCCCACACATTTTTGCGAGTAAAAACCATAAAAATCCTTTTGGTGTTTGTTGAATTGTGAACTGCTATCTCAAACTTAGACAAAACTAGACTTCACCCTCTACCTCAATGAAAAATAAGAGCATGGGATTGGCGATTCCTAAGTAGATTTTCACGCATTAGCCAGATGCGATCAAACAATTGCTCTTATTAATGATTGGTGAGTATTAGGACAACTTCGTGCATTGACTCATACGGAAAAGTTAAATAGTGCTAAAAATAGCCCAGGTTATCCCGTACTGTTAAGAAGGTAATCAGCTTTTAATCCGCCAATTTTGGGAGTATTTTAGCCTTACCTTGATGTAATAAGCACGTTGTCTTTCCCCATTAGAACTTATGCAAGCATTACACCAGGAAGCCTGTTGTAGAGTGGGGGACAGTGCATAAATTATGTAAATAAATAGACTCTTAGTATCTGGCGCACCCTACTAATGTGCCAGTTCCATTAGTCATCAGTATAATAATTAAGCACATTTGACGTAATGTCAATATTAGATATTGTTAATTTTAGTAAATTTATAGGACTTACGCACTGTATAAATTAACCATCGTGTGAATGAACGAGATTTGGTCGTTTCAGGTTTTGCGGATGAAGTCTAGATAAATAGCGATAGCGAAGTGCTGCTGCAAGCAGTTCGCTAAAAAATCATCGAAAAATCGGGTTTAAATCCCTGAAAGTCACACCCCCTATTTGGGATTTTCTGTCAATGCGTAAGTCCTAGCCATATTATTTTTGACTTTTGACTTTTGACTCCCGCCTTGCGGTACTAGTTGGGAATCAGTTATCATCCTTTGGTTCCAAATCACCTAATTCGTTTCCTGAATCTGTAATCTAATTGTGTGTTCTATTGTACCGCTTAATTGCAGTTCCATGATTTCCCCTCCTAGTGGTTCTATGCAGGTGAGGAGCGATCGCAAATTGGGTGTACTTGCACCAGTATCTACATATAATCTATCTGCTAAACTACTGATTTTTTTCCAGGTCATATACAATTTGCCAATAGTTTGTTCAATTTGCGATGCTTGATTTACCAAGTCAGCAGCAATACTTAAACAACCGACTCTTTGCGCTTCTTCTAAGGCAGTTTCAATATCCACATCTTCCGCTATTAAGGCTTGCACTTGGGCGGCAGATTTGAGGTATTTGGCTAATTGTCGGGCTTCTGAAGTGGCTTGTTTGACTGTATCAACGTCAGGATTGGCGGCTATATCCCTTTGTAATGCCTTTTGGTGCAATTCGGGCAGTTTTTCCATTTCCTTGACCAGAGGGGCAATGTAGCGCGGTGGCAGACTGTTATCTGCGGCTTTTTCCCTGACTTCTTCTGGTAATAAATCGGATGACATGGCTGTCCACTCGTCGCTGAGTTGACGGACTTCTCTGCGGGTAATGCGATCGCCTTTTTCTGCCGCTTCACTCACCATCTGTTGCACTTCTGGTGCGGCTTTGGCGGTTTCTACAAATGCCCGTTTACTAAAGTTATTAACCGTGTCTGGGTTCAGTTTACCATCTGATATCAAGGTATCAGCACTATTAGCTAATTGAATCCAACTATAGGCTTGAGTTTTACTGATTTCGCGTTCTTTGAGCCATTTCAGAAAGCCTGTACCGCGCCCATCTCCGCCTTTCTTCTCTCGATCACGGATAGAACGTAAAATCCGCCCTCGCCAAATTTCCGTTTGCAAATCAAAGCGATCGCATACCTGCCATGCTACATCAAGTTGTTGTAAAAAATCGGACTCAGGAATTTGTTCATCTTCTGGATCGGGTAATGCAAAGTCTAAATCTGCTGGCTGTTGGAGTGCAGCAGCAATGTCATTTATGGAGTCGGTATCTTGCACGATGGTAGCTGGTTGAGGTATGCGATTTAGCTTATGTTCACACAACTTGCGTCTAGAAAATTGGTGAGATAAAGCAAGTAAGTATTTTACTTTAAAAATTAAATTTTAGGTGACTGGGAAAATGAGAAAATGGAGAAACTGGTAGCTAGAGCAAATAAAGGGGCTAAAGAAAATATTTATCTTCACTTTTGCCTTTTATTCTGTCACCGTGGCGTAGCACCTGTCACCTGTCACCTGTCACCTGTCACCTATTTCCCTTATGAAACAAACTGCGAAAATCCTCGATGGTAAGGCATTAGCCGATAAAATTCAGCAAGAACTTAGCGAGACAATTAGCAAATTACAAGCTAAAATTGGGCGATCGCCTGGATTAGCGGTATTAATGGTGGGAGATAACCCAGCCTCAGCCGCTTATGTTCGTAACAAAGAAAAATCCTGTGCTAAAGTCGGAATCGCCTCTTTCGGTAACCACTTTCCTAGCCAAACCAGCCAAACTGAATTAGAGGAAGTAATTGCCCAACTCAACGAAGATGAAAGAGTAGACGGGATTTTAGTCCAGTTACCCCTTCCCAATCATTTAGATGCTGTCAGTCTATTACATCAAATTGCACCGGATAAAGACGCTGACGGACTCCACCCCGTGAACTTAGGACGACTGGTGCGAGGTGAAACAGGTTTACGCAGTTGTACTCCTGCCGGTGTGATGCGATTGTTAGCAGAATATAAAATTCCTTTACAGGGCAAAAAAGCTGTGGTTGTAGGACGGAGTATTTTAGTAGGTAAACCGATGGCTTTGATGCTACTAGAAGCTAATGCTACAGTTACCATTGCCCATTCTAAAACCCAGGATTTGCAAGATATTACCAAAGATGCTGATATCTTGATTGCTGCCACCGGTATTCCCGGCATGATTAGTGCTGATATGGTAAAGTCGGGCGCAATTGTGGTAGATGTGGGAATAAACCGGGTTACAGATAGTAATGGTAAAAGTCGGTTAGTTGGTGATATTCAATTTGAAGCGATCGCTAATGTGGCAGAATATATTACCCCTGTTCCCGGTGGTATTGGTCCGATGACAGTAGCCATGTTATTGCAAAATACTGTTTCTAGCTATTTACAAACAACAGGCAACTGAGAAATAATTTTTATGAATATTCATGATTCCTCAGTACAACGGGAATCAACAGCGGATTTTAGATTTATTCCCCGCATAAATTCGGGGACTTGAAACTCTTTAAGATTTTAAATCCAAAATCCAAAATCTAAAATCCAAAATTCGGTGAGTGTTTCCGCCCCAAACCCCCGTAAAATTGGTACATAGATCACAAACAACCCAATATTTTCAAAAGTCAAGAGGAATACAAAGCATGGTAGCAACGGATAAAAGATTGGAAACCCCAAAAAAATCAGAATCGGCTAGTTTTAACCTCGCTACCTATCTCAAAGAACGACAACAGCTTTGCGAACAGGCTTTGGACAATTCCATTACCGTCGTTTATCCAGAAAAGATTTATGAAGCCATGCGCTACTCACTCTTAGCTGGAGGTAAACGAGTTCGTCCTATTCTCTGTCTCGCTACGGCTGACATGATTGGTGGCACAATAGAAATGGCCATGCCTACAGCCTGTGCCGTAGAAATGATCCATACCATGTCATTGATTCATGATGATTTACCCGCAATGGATAATGATGATTATCGTCGCGGTAAACTCACAAATCATAAAGTTTATGGTGAAGATGTCGCTATTTTGGCAGGAGACGGTTTATTGGCTTTAGCCTTTGAACACGTAGCCGCCCAAACTCCTGCAAATGTACCCAGAGATAGAGTATTACAAGTCATCATTCGCCTGGGTAAAGCATTAGGCGCGGCTGGCTTAGTCGGTGGTCAGGTAGTAGATTTAGAATCCGAAGGTAAATCCGATATTTCCTTAGAAACCCTGAATTTTATTCATAATCATAAAACAGCAGCCCTGTTAGAAGCTTGCGTAGTTTGTGGGGGAATTATTGCTGGTGCATCCGCTGAAGATGTGCAAAAATTAACTCGTTATTCTCAAAATATTGGTCTGGCTTTCCAAATCATTGATGATATTCTAGATATCACTGCTACCCAAGAGCAGTTGGGTAAAACCGCTGGGAAAGACCTCACAGCCCAGAAAGTTACCTATCCTAGTCTGTGGGGAATTGAAGAATCTCGCGCCAAAGCTCAACAACTGGTTGCTGAAGCTTGTGCTGAATTAGAATCCTATGGTGAAAAAGCCATTCCTTTGCAAGCGCTCGCCCACTTTATCACCAGTCGTAATCACTAAATCTGATTTTGGATTTTAGATTTTGGATTTTGGATTGGTGACTCCTCACTACTACTACTCACACTTACTAACTTCACCAAAATACCATGCAGGACATAGGCGAAATTATCAACAACCGCGTACTGCTGGTTGCGCTTGTAGCTTGTTTTGTAGCTCAAGGATTAAAGCTTATCGTTGAGCTAATTAAACATCGCAAATTCAATGTACGTGTTTTAGTGACTACTGGAGGTATGCCCAGCGCCCATTCAGCCCTAGTAACAGCCCTAGCAGACGGTGTAGGTCAGACTTTAGGTTGGGCATCCCCAGAATTTGCTCTAGCTACAGTTTTTGCTATCATCGTTATGTACGATGCCGCTGGAGTGCGTCAAGCTGCCGGCAAGCAAGCAAAAATCCTCAATCAAATGATTGATGAATTATTCCATGAAAAACCCGACTTTTCCCAAGACCGTCTCAAGGAATTATTAGGACATACACCAGTTCAAGTTATCGCTGGTTCAGTTTTAGGTGTAGCTATTTCTTGGTTAGCGCGGGCTGTATATTAGTCATTGGTCATTAGTCATTGGTCATTAGTTAACAAACAACGGACAACCATCAACGGACAGTTGAGCGTAGTAACACTACTTTCCGACCATCTGCTAAGATAGCCACAAAGCCAGTTTCGCTGAGTCTTTGTAATGTGTTATATGCTTCTTTTTGGTTGGTAGTATAAACTGCTAATAAGTAAGGGCGTTGTCCATAGGAGACAAAACCCACATCACCTCCTACGGATTTTTGTAAGCTACTAACCATTTCTGGACGGTTGAAATAATCAACCAGAATTGCATAACCTTCCCCTAATATTTTGGGGTTGTAGCTGATTTTTGAATTTGGTACTTTTGGAGTTGTTTGTGGTACTTGTTGAGGTGTTTGCTGTATAGGAAGAGTGGCGATAATGGCAGATAAACCAACTATATTCTGAATATACCTTGCCCAGCGATTGGCATCATCAATCTTTCTAAATCCACCAATCCGCGTTACTTTTTGATTGTTATATTTACAAATAACTGTTTTTAATTCAGTCGGTAATGCACTACGCAACTGCTTTTGATTTTCAGTTGTAGGACTGACTACCAACAATAGATATTCTCCTGCATTTGGTGGTTGACAATTAGTAAGATTTTGTTGAGCAATACCAGGATTAATATTGCTAATTAAAGGGACTACCGACAGTAATAACACACTTGGTAAGATTTTTAATATTTGCATAAATTGGTAATTGGTAATTGGTAATTGGTAATTGGTAATTGGTAATTGAGAAATATATTCCCCCTGCCCCCTGCCC
>NZ_JADEWA010000750.1:0-1269 GCF_015207865.1 Dolichospermum sp. LEGE 00246 | reverse complement strand
AAGAGACAGAATCTGTACAATTATTATTAAGTAAATTTTATAAAAACTAAACATGATTGGGGTAGCAGTTGTTGGTACGGGATTTGGTCAAAAAGTTCATATTCCTACATTTCAAGCACATCATAATACTAAAATCGTCGCTGTTTATCATCGAGATATTAATAAAGCAAAAACTATTGCTACCAGTCATAATATCCCCTATGCAAGTGCTAATTTAGTAGAAATTCTAGCTTTACCCACAGTTGAAGCTGTCAGCATTTCCACACCGCCATTTTTGCATTATGAAATGGCTAAACAGGTTTTGCAAGCTGGTAAACATCTCTTGTTAGAAAAACCTCTAACTTTAAATGTCACCGAAGCTAAAGAATTATATCACTTAGCAAAGAGTCAAGGTGTAATTGCAACTGTAGATTTTGAATTTCGGTTTGTCCCAGAATGGCAATTTTTCGCTCAACTTCTGGCTGCAAATTATGTGGGGAACATCCGATTAATTAAAATTGATTGGTTGGGTTCTTCTCGCGCTGATACTTCTCGTCCTTGGAATTGGTATTCTAGTAAAGAAAAAGGTGGAGGTGCTTTAGGTTCTTTAGGTTCTCATGCTTTCGATTATATTAATTGGTTATTCGGTTCAGTTGGTAAATTAAATGCTCATTTAACTACTGCTATTTCTGAAAGAGTGAACCCTGCAAATGGAGAATTACAAGCAGTTGATACTGATGATACTTGTTTATTATCTTTGGAATTAGTAAATGGTACACCTTGTCAAGTTTCTATTAGTGCAGTTGTTCATGCAGAAAGAACTCATTGGATAGAAGTATATGGGGATAAGGGAACATTAGTTTTAGGTAGCAAAAATCAAAAAGACTATATTCATGGTTTTCAAGTTTGGGGTTCTCAACCGGGTGAATCTTTAAAAGAAATAGCAGTTCCGCAACAATTTCTCTTTCCTCAAAATTATCATGATGGGCGAATTTGTGCTTTTCTTCGGGTTGTTGATGAATGGGTAAAAGGAATTACTAATCATCAACAAACTACACCTTCTCTAAAAGAAGGGGTTTATTCGCAATTGTTAATGGATTTATCCCATGAATCTCATGAAAGAGGAAGTTGGGTAAATGTACCAAGTTTGGGAGAGTTTTTAGATTAGGTGAATGATGATGACTAATAATTACTACAGAAATCATGTAGATAATTATAAAGTTCACGAAATAAAGGACATCTTTTTTGTAAATTTTCTGGGACTATACTTTTTCCAGAACCATTTGATAT
>NZ_JADEWA010000749.1:0-1273 GCF_015207865.1 Dolichospermum sp. LEGE 00246 | reverse complement strand
TTATTAAACAACATAAAATAATTGATACAAAACAACTGATACAACCTAGTAATGCAACATTAAAATTTCAATTACTAGAGAATAAATATTAAAACCAATCATCACTTACCAAATTATCAAGAAAAAGATGAAAATAGCTCTTGTCCATGATTACTTAACCCAACGCGGTGGAGCAGAGCGCGTATTTGAATTATTGTGTAAACGGTATCCCGACGCTGACATTTTCACCTCATTATACGACCCACAAAAAAGTATTGATTTAGGTGAGAGAATCATCAATACCACATTTTTACAAAAAATTCCTGGTGCAACCAAATATTTTCGGATGTTAGCCCCCTTATATTTTCCCGCATTTCGTTCCTTGGATCTTCAAGATTATGACCTAATTATCAGCAGTAGCACCAGTTTTGCCAAAGCAGTACGGAAAAATCCCCAAGCAAAACATATTTGTTTTTGTCATAATGTTACCCGCTTTTTATGGGACACAGAAACATACTTACGGGAATACGGAGACTATAGATACTTTGCTCCTCTCATCGAAAAAATCTTTCAAATGATGAGAGATGTAGACCTGAAATATGCTCAAGAACCCGATCTCTACATCGCTAACTCTACCATTGTTGCCCAACGAATTCAAAAAATTTATCACAAACAAGCGATCGCCATCAACTATCCAATTGATACTAGCAACTTTGTTTTTTCCGATACGAAAGAAGAATACTACTTGGCATCGGCGCGGATGATAAGTTATAAACGTCTTGATATAATAGTCGAAGCTTTTAATTGGTTAGGCTGGAACTTATTAATATCAGGTGATGGACCAGAACAAGAAAGATTAAAAGCCCAGGCATTACCCAACATCCAGTTTCTAGGTCATGTCAGTGATAGAGAACGTAAAGACTTATTTTCCAAAGCCAAATCAGTTATTGTTGCGGCTTTAGAAGATTATGGATTAGTTCCAGTCGAGGCAAACGCCAGTGGTACACCAGTCATTGCTTATGGAGCCGGAGGAGTCTTAGACACTCAAATACCAGGTAAAACAGGTGTGTTTTTCAAAAGACAAGCGCCATGCTCTTTACAAGCAGCTTTACTAGAAGCTGGAGGAATATCTTGGGATTACGAAACTATCCGTAATCATGCCGTTAGCAATTTCTCAGAACAGTCATTCTTTAGTAAAGTTGAGCAAGTTATTGATCAAGCTAGTAGTTCGTCAAATTTATTTTGACGGGTAATGATCGGAAAAAACTTCTGTTCTTCCCTCCCCTACCCCTGT
>NZ_JADEWA010000123.1:0-12478 GCF_015207865.1 Dolichospermum sp. LEGE 00246 | reverse complement strand
TAATAGATTACTTAAAAAAGCAATTAAATATCGTAATGTATTACAAGTTCAATTAGAAAATCCTGTAACTTGGTTAATGAATAGTTTCCTATTAACTGGAGATGATGAAAATGACACTGATTGAATTACGTACAAAAGGTTATCAAGCCTTAGTTAAAGAGTTAGGACAAATTGACACAATACGCTTTTTACAAGAAATGGGTTGGGGTTCTGGTGATTATACAAAAGAACGCCAAGAGGCTCTAAAAAATGTAACAAGAGCAGAATTTTGGCAAGATATTGAAGAAATTAGAAAGGAGAAAATTTGAACTTTTCATAATCAGGAAGTTGGGCAATAATACCCTTGCTGGGGGCTGTTTCCTTGAAGCCTTTAATAATTACTCGCTGTAGCATGATCAACAATTATTTTCTATACAAAATAATTATCTAAGTATGTGAACACAATAAAACCAAACTGTGTAAAGAAACGTAAAATTGCTGAAAACTTCGGCGTTGCTGAATTGAGGTATGAAATTCCCAAATTTAATCTTTAAAACTCAAACCTCAGTGCGTCTTTGCGCCTTTGCGTGAGGCTAAAATTCATACCCTTAATCAGCAACGCCAAAACTTCTTTACTCTTGCATGATTGCCTTCCTATGACGACAATTTTCAACGCCAACCTACTTATATTCGTGAGTTCGACACATATTGTTAGATCCCTCTTCAAACCTCTCATCTCAAAGGAGAAAGGTTTAAAAATAAGTTAGAATGCCCCTGTGTCGGCTAAGATATATATGGCATAATGAACTTTGTCTTAGCTGCAAAGACCCAATCAACTATCCACTTTGGCGATTAATTCAGTCTGTAACAAACATGATAAAACCTGCCCTTACTAAAATTGGCGCTCAAATGTCCAACTTAACTGGCGTAAGAGCGATTATGAAAGATATTAATGAAACCCTCAGAGCTAGTAAGGGACAGGAATTATATAATTTAAGCGCTGGCAATCCGTTGATTTTACCAGAGGTAGAACGGTTATGGCGGGATTGTACGGCAGATTTATTAGCTAGTTCTGAATATGGTGAAGTTGTTTGTCGTTATGGTTCTAGTCAAGGTTATGCACCACTAATTGGGGCAATTGTCAAGGACTTTAACCAGCGTTATGGGTTAAGTTTAACTGAGCGGAATATTTTAATCACTGCGGGTAGTCAAACTATCTATTTTTATGCCGCTAACGCTTTTGGTGGCTATACTGAAAATGGCGGTTTGAAGGAAATTGTCCTGCCTTTAAGTCCAGATTATACTGGTTATGGTGGCGTTTGTTTATTTCCAGAGGCTTTGGTTGCTTATAAGCCTACTCTAGATATTGATGCAGATGCACATAGATTTAAATATCGCCCTGATTTTAACCAACTCTCGATTACAGAAAATACTGGTTGTGTGATCTTTTCCCGTCCCTGTAATCCAACAGGTAATGTTTTAACTAATGATGAGGTGAATAAAATCACCGCTTTAGCTGCACCTTATGATGTGCCTGTGCTTATTGATTCGGCTTATGCACCACCTTTCCCGGCTTTGAATTTTACGGAAATGACTCCGGTATTTGGGGAAAATATTCTCCACTGTATGAGTTTATCAAAGGCGGGTTTGCCTGGAGAACGCATTGGGGTAGCGATTGGAGATGAAAATCTGATTCAGGTTTTGGAATGTTTCCAAACTAATGTGGGGATTCATTCTTCTCGATATGGTCAAGCGATCGCCGCCCGCGCGATAGAATCAGGTACATTAGCCCATATCGCGGAAAATGTGATTCGTCCTTTCTATCAACAAAAGTTTGATGTATTGGAAAGTACATTAGAAGCAGCTATGCCGAAAAATATACCTTGGCTCTTACATCGCGGTGAAGGGGCAATTTTTGGCTGGTTGTGGTTGCAAGATTTACCCATGACTGATTGGGAATTTTACCAGGAATTAAAGAAGGTGGGTGTGATTGTTGTTCCTGGTAGTAGTTTCTTCCCTGGTTTAAAGGAGGAATGGGAACACAAACACCAATGTCTGCGAATTAGTCTAACTGGTAGTGATGAGGAAATTACTATCGGTATGCAGCGTTTAGCGAAAGTTGCTGAACGGGTTTATCAAGTTGCGGCTGTGAGTGTGTAAAAGAAATGAACCACGAAGACGCAAAGAACACGAAGAAGAAGCAAGGGAGCAGGGCGCAGGGTGCAGGGGGAAAAAGTCAAAAATCACCTGTCCCCAGTCCCCAGTCCCCAGTCCCCAAGCTTGATGATTGGTTGGAAATTGGCAAAATTGTTTCAGCACAAGGTTTAACCGGGGAGTTGCGGGTTTATCCTCATACGGACTTTCCTGAACGCTTTGAAGAACCAGGAAAACGCTGGTTGTTACGTCCTGGGGAAACTGAACTGGAATCTGTGGAATTATTACATGGGCGGTATATTGAGAATAAGAATCTCTATGTGATTAAATTGAAGGGAGTCAGCGATCGCCATCAAGCTGAAAATATGCGTGATTGTCGGTTTTTCGTGCCTGTGAGCGATCGCCCAGAATTGGCAGAAGGTGAATTTCATGTGTTAGATTTGCTAGGGTTGCAAGTCTTTATGCAATCCTCTGGGGAATTTGTAGGAACGGTGGTGGATATATTACCTTCAGGTCATGATTTATTAGAAGTTAAATTTGATCCTGATTTTGTCACTAACCATGAAGAATTTAAACCTGATCAAGCAGAAAAAACAGTTTTAATTCCTTTTGTGATGGCAATTGTCCCTATTGTTGATTTAGCAACCCGCCGAGTTGAAATTACTCCTCCCCCCGGGTTATTGTCAGTTAATAATTAGGGCTTGCTGATAGCGTAGCGTGGCGTTAGCCATATAAACCTAAAACCATTTATTAACAAAGGTTTTCGCGGATTTTTACCCCAAAAAAGTGCCAGGTTTTGGCTAATGGTGTCTCAAAATAGGTGCATTTTTCTTTGTCGGATTTGGAAAATTCAGGATATCCAGACAGTTAAAAATGTTCCCTGTTAAGAGTTAAGAGTTTCCTGCCCTCACAGACAAGAATTATCAATTATTTGGTCAATATCTTGTAATCTTATCTCTAATGGTGAAGCTGTCATGCTGCCAAAATACGATATTTTGTAATTACTACGGTGTGAGCTTGTGCAATAGCTTCGCTCGCCGTAGGCATCGCACCAGAGGCAAAAACTTCTAAATTTAGAACTATGAAAGCAGTCGGTATTGATTTAGGGACAACAAATTCCGAAGTAGCAATTGTCGAAAACGGACAGGTGCGAGTATTGCCAGGAGAAGATGGCGATCTGATTTTACCTTCCTGTGTAGGATTTAGCGATACGGGTAAAGTGCTAGTGGGACGAGAAGCACTGCGTCAATATGCTGCGGCTCCCGAACGCACCGTGAAATCAATTAAGCGCTGGATGGGAACAGACCACAAAACCACTTTAGGGGATAAAGAATACTTACCTCATGAAGTTTCCGCTATTATTCTCCGCGCCCTCAAACAACGGGCTGAAAATGCTTTAGGAGAAACAATTACCCAAGCAGTAATTACAGTTCCCGCTTACTTTACGGATGCTCAACGACAAGCAACCAAAACTGCTGGAGAGATTGCTGGTTTCGAGGTACTGCAAATTATCAACGAACCAACAGCAGCCGCTTTAGCTTATGATTTGCGTTCCGAAGAGACAGAACGGGTTTTGGTTTATGATTTGGGAGGTGGTACTTTTGATGTGTCGGTAGTGGAAATTACAGGCGAAGTCACAGAAGTATTAGCAACTCATGGTAACAATCGCTTGGGTGGAGACGATTTTGACAGGCTGTTGCAACTTTATCTAGTGGATCTATTTCGTAAACAGCATGGTGTGGATGTTCCAGATGATGCTGTCACCCAAGCGCGTCTCTTACGAGCAGCCGAGCAGTTAAAAATTGATTTGAGTTCCCATGCTTTCGCCACAGTTCGAGAAGCCTTTTTAGGTAGTAAGGGCAAGACTGCACTCCATCTAGAAACAGAAGTAGCGCGAGCAGATTTGGAAAAGTTGATTCGCCCCCTATTAACAGAAACCTTAGAGGCTATTGACCGCGCTCTCACCGATGCAGACCTATTACCCGGTGATATTGACCGAATTATCTTAGTTGGTGGTTCAACACGCATTCCCCTAGCCCAACAAATGATATCAGAACATCTGGGACAGAATCCCAGTGATGGTATTCAACCCGACCTTTGTGTGGCCTTGGGAGCAGCCTTACAAGCTGGGGTGTTGGTAGGTGAATCTGTAGATGCCATTCTTGTAGATGTAATTCCCCATTCCTTGGGTATTGCTGCGGCGGTGTCTACACCAATGGGGATTATGCCCGGTTTCTTCAGTGTGATTATTCCCCGTAACAGCGTTGTTCCCGTTTCTCGCTCTCAGGTTTATTACACCGTGTCTGATGAACAAGAAGCCGTAGAAATTGAAGTTTTTCAGGGAGAAAATACCATCGCTGAAGAAAATGTGCCTTTAGGTGATTTTAGAGTCGAGAACTTACCACCCAAACCAGCAGGGGGTATTCAAGTTGAGGTTCACTTTGACTTTGACGTGAATGGCATTCTCACTGTCACTACTACTGAAAAAGGCAAAGGGCAACAGGGAACGCTAGTAGTCAATAATGCAGGGATTGAGAAGCTTTCTAGCCATGAATTGAAGCAAGCAAGGGCAGATTTAGATGCCTTGTTTGAAGTTGATGAAACTATCGAAATCTCCACAGAAGAGACAATCTCAGTAGTAGAAATTGCTCCAGAATTAGCAGCACTTTTAGACCGCGCTCAACAAACACTGCCCACACTAGATTCTGAACAAGCAGAGGAATTACAAGACTTATTAGCCCAGATTGAAAATGCCAGTGCTAACAAGAGTGCAGAATTATCCCAGTTACAAGAAGAACTCTCAGATTTTCTTTACTACGCTAGTACGAATGATGAATAGGAAATAGAGAGTAGTAATTATGAAATGTCCTGTTTGTGGAGCAATTTATCGTCCGACAAGGGCAGTAGGGACGCAAGGGGGAAAAACTGACAGCCAGACTTCTCCATTGCCTCCCCACTCTCCAACTTGTAGACGCTGCAAAGCCGATTTATCCGACTTGATCACTTTGCATGATCAAGCTATTTGGTATCACAGACAAGCCCTGGATTTGTTGTCAAAAGAGCGTTATTCAGAAGCAGCAACGCACAACAATCAAGCTTTAGCTTTGTATTATAGTCATGCAGACTTTCATGCCTTAGCGGGGAAATTATCGGCATTGCAGGGAGAATGGAGAGAAGCGATCGCATCTTGGCAACAAGCACTCAAATTTGACCCAAAAAATGCGATAGCGAAGCGCGACCTAGGAATCGCTTATGATTGTCTAGAAATGATCAAGCTAAATTTAATTATCTGATTCAAACACTTCAACTTTTTAGTGTCTACTGTTAAAATTAAACCAATATGATTAGGTCAACAGAAAAAATTAAGCGTATGTGAAGAAAGGTAAAATCGCTCAAAACTTCTTCACTCTTGCCTCTTGCCATAACGACAATTTTTAACGCCAACCTACTTACATCCTGGAGTTACTATGGAAACCACTCAAGCAGTGATTAATCCCACTACTCCCCCAAGTCAAGACATTCACACCAATAAATTCACATTACCAGATCATACGCAACTACCAGATTCAGACGGAACTTTCGTGTTAGCGAAGCGTACCGTAGGTCAAAATTTCCAGGAGCATCCACAAAGTATAGTCTTAACCAGTTCCATTGAGCCAGTATTACAGAAACTACATCCAGATGGAAACTACTGTATTGGTCAAGATAGCGGTATTTATTGGCGTTTAACTGAACCACCTGAAAAAGGTGCAGAAGCTCCTGATTGGTTTTATGTGCCTAATGTACCACCATTTCTCAATGGAGAATATCGTCGTTCCTATGTATTATGGAAAGAGTTTGTCGCACCATTAATTGCCATTGAGTTTGTTTCGGGAAATGGTTCAGAAGAAAGAGACGCAACTCCTCCGAGTGAAACAGAAAAAGCTGGTAAATTCTGGGTTTATGAACAAGCAATTCATATTCCTTTTTATGCAGTTTTTGAAGCGAGAAAAGCATTACTGGAAGTTTATCGCTTAGTTGATGGGCGTTATGAAAAGATGCAACCAAACGAGCGTAATCATTTTCCAATTTATCCTATGGGTGTGGAATTAGGTTTAATAGAAAATGATGGTTTACCGTGGGTTCGTTGGTGGGATGATGTGGGAAATTTGCTATTAACTGGTGATGAAAGGGCTATTGTTGAAAGACAAGCTCGTTTACAAGCAGAAGACGCAAGACAACAAGCAACTTTAGCCCAACAACAAGCAGAGGAAATTGCCCAACAAGCAACTTTAGCCCAACAACAAGCAGAGGAAATGGCTGAACAAGAACGACAACAAAAGGAGAAATTAGCAACTTACTTAAGATCATTAGGTATCAATCCTGATGATATTTGAACTGTAGGTGTGTGATTTCTGCACTTATTGTGGACATCACATCCCACATTCAAAAAACCCAGGTGTGTAGGAGTCTTAAAGAATGGTACAAACTGCGGCTAGAACGGCGATCGCCCTTGGTAGCAACATAGGTAACTCCCTAGCCATTTTCACAGGAGCTTTAGAAACCTTAGCCCAAACATCAGGCATAAGCATACAAGCCCAATCTCATTGGTATCGTACCAAAGCCATAGGACCAACTCAACCAGACTACTTAAATGGTTGCGCGATATTATCAGTACAGATTTCACCACAAGCCTTATTAGCACAATTACTCACCATTGAACAAAAGTTTGGGCGTGTGCGTCAGGAACACTGGGGTCCACGTACCTTAGATTTAGACTTATTATTATACGATGACTTAATTTTACAGCAACCAAATCTACAAATTCCCCATCCTCGCATGGCTGAACGAGCCTTTGTTTTAGTCCCTCTGGCAGAAATTGCTCCAGATTGGATAGACCCCATATCTCAACGAGTAATTCAAGATTTACTACTAGAGATCAACACAAATGATGTACATTTATTCTAGTGGGTAAAAAAATTACTATTTTTATAACCCAAAAAGAACTGATAACAACAGAAAACCCCCGTATAAGTTCTCTGTATTCACAGACGGTAGAATTTACTATGCCATTAGGTAGAGAATTACCACAGTTGCTCAAGCAACGCTTGTTTTATAAAGGACGCAAGTTTAACTTTGAAGTTAACCGCTTGCGTTTGCCCAACAAAGCCGAAGGGGAATGGGAATGTATTCGTCATCCCGGTGGCGCTCTGGTTATACCCATAACCGCAGACGGCAAACTTGTACTTGTGCGTCAATATCGGTTTGCAGTGCAGGGAAGATTATTAGAATTTCCGGCGGGAACTGTAGAACCCAATGAAGATCCTTTAGAAACAGTCAAACGGGAAATTGCAGAAGAAACTGGCTATCATGCTCGTCAGTGGGATAAATTAGGAGAATTTTTCCTTGCTCCTGGCTATTCTGATGAAATTATCTATGCTTTTATTGCCAGAGATTTAGAAAAGCTAGAAACACCACCAGCACAAGACGAAGACGAAGATATTGAGACAGTATTACTAACTCCTGAAGAATTGGAAAAAGCCATTTTGGTAGGAGAACCTGTAGATGCTAAATCCATTGCTAGTTTTTTCTTGCTGCGTTCATTTTTAAAATAGGTCATTGGTCATTGGTCATTGGTCATTGGTCATTGGTCATTGGTCATTGGTCATTGGTAAATAATTGGCTGACTCCTGACTCCTGACTTCTTGATTCCTGCTATAACTAGCGGGAATAACTGGTTGCATAATCGCGGGTACGATAATCTATAGCTTGAGCTAAGACTTTTTTTGTTGATGCAAACTCTCGTAATCGTCCCACATGATTCTGATTGTATTGAAATAAAGCCGTGAAATCAGCCAGACGAGAGACTTGTTGGATGTTTTGAGAGATAAAGATAATTGTCAATTCAGAACGCAAACACTCAATGAGTTCTTCAATTTTTGTGGTAGTGATGGGATCAAGTCCACTGCAAAGCTCATCCATGAGAATAACTTGGGGTTTTACAGCTAAAGCGCGGGCAATACACAGTCGTTGTTGTTGACCACAAGATAGTTCTAAAGCCGGCTTATAGAGCTTGTTTTTGACCTCTTCCCAAATATCCGCAGATTTAAGAGCTAACTCCACAACTTCATCTAATTCTGGTTTTGGTCGCCAACCAACTAATTTAATCCCGTAAGCAACGTTATCATAGATACTCATGGGAAAAAGATTAGGTTTGGAATAAATTGTACTAACTTGACGACGGAGACGATTGAGATTAATCCGTCTATCATAAATATTTTGCCCAAAAAACTCTACTTTCCCTTCTGTGTGGACTTCTCCCTCCAAATCGCTCATGCGGTTAAGAGACTTTAAAAAAGTAGATTTTCCACAGCCACTAGGTCCCATAATAGCAATAATTTTATTTTGGGGAATATCCATTGAAAGACTTTCCAGGATTTTTTGCTTGCTGTAGTAAAAACTAAAGTTTTTCACACTAATTGCCGGAATTATTTTACTCATATTAATTAAGAAAGGAGTCAGTAAGTAGGTTGGCGTTGAAAATTGTCGTTATAGCAAGGCAAAAGGCAAGAGTGAAGAGGGTTTGGGCGATTTTACGTTTCTTTACACAGTTTGGTTTTATTGTGTTCACCTACTTAGGAATGAGGATTAAATAAAGTGCAAATCTTGATGGATGTAATTTAACATTAGGTTAGACGGTCGTTATCAAGAATTGTAAGTTAATAAATCCACATTCCTTAGTCAGGAGGAATAAGGCAGAATAACAGGAAGAAGAAGAAGAAGAAGAAGAAGAAGAAGAAGAAGAAGAAATAAATAAATAAAAAGTTAGTAAATCAGAATGCTTGAAAAGCTTGATATTTGCTTATAACCTAAATTAAGTCATCTTATGACCTGCAATGCTGCGTTTAATTAGTGTAATAAAGGTAAACTCACCATGCTACAGCGTTTTATTTTCATCATTACCACTATTATTGTGTGGCATTTGTGTATTTTTAGCACCCTTGCCCAGGAAAAAAAAATTGAAAATATGGATAAGTTTCCTCCCAATCCCCTAGAAATGATTTTACCTGATCCACTGTTACCAAATTTACCAGATAAACGCCAATTAACATTAACAGAATTGCAAAAATTAAGGACAGATTTAGATGGGTTAAATCAAGAGGCACAGGTGACACTACAAGGAGGAGACAGAAAGAAAGCCTTTGAGGTTTGGAATCGTGAACTACGATTAAGACGTTATTTAGGTACATTGGCTGAGATAGAAGCGTTATCACGGGTGGGAGAAATCGCCTGGAATCAAAATGAACGGGACGAGGTGCGATATATTAGTCAGCGATTACAATTAATTCAAAAGGAGATAGGACAACAAAAAAGCGCGGATTTACAATTATGGCAACTCCTGGGTAAAGCTTATCAAAAAATCCGTCTTCCTAAATTGGGAATATCGGCTTATGAACAGGTTTTAACATTAGTTAAACAACAACAGGATTCATCTGGAGAAATAGAGACTTTAAAGAATATTGGAGAATTATATTTAAGTTGGTTTGATTATAACCAAGCTGCCAATACTTACCAAAAAGTATTAAATTTGGCAGTTAATCAGGGTGATAAAACTAATGAATTGGGATATTTACAACAATTAGCTTATATCTATGGGCGAGGAAAACAACCCCAAGCAGCAATAGATATATTAAATAAATTAGTCCTTCTTTATACTCGTGACCAAAACCTCGGTGAAATTCCCGCTTTAAAATTAGCCATAGCAGCAAATTATGAATATCTAGCCCAAGAAAATCCCACATTAAAACAACAGGCTTTCGATAATTATCAAGCAGCTTATACTACAGCATGGCAATTAGAGCAATACGCTAGGGCTGGAGAAGCACTAGAGAAATTAGTTGCTTTGTATCGTTCACAAAAACAAGTAGATGCAGCCTTGCAAACTGGCGCAATTCTTTTGGAAACACAAACATTAGCTAACAATTTTTATGGTTTAATGTCAGCCTATGACCAAATTGGCAACTTATATATAGAACGGCGAGAATATAACCAAGCATTAACAGCATTTCAGAAGGGATTAGTAATAGCACAACAACTTAAACATCAAGAATCATACTTTAATCAACAAATTGAAAAGTTAAAAACTGAGATAAAAATGTAAAAAATATCCAGATAAATAAAAAAGTCCGCGCAAGCGGACTCTAGATATTGGATAAGGTTAAGTTGTCACCAAGAGAGCCTACAAGATGTTAGACTTATTTGTATTTTTACGAATTCATTTAAGAAAATCAAGTGGTTTGATCTAAAAGTTAGGACATAATTTCTATATTTATGTCTGAGAAAAAGGGGATTTATTGATGATGATTGCTACAGGTGAATGTCTCCCGTTGCTTGAAGAGGTGGTAAATCTGGGAAATTGCGGACATAACTCAGATTGTTTTGTCTAGGATTTTCTCATAAATAGGGCAGGCTGAGTAAAGCTAAACCATTTAGAGAACTCCACAAAAAAAATGATCCAATTTTGTGGGATGGGCATCCTTGCCCGTCCTTGATGATTAGCGGGCAAGACTTGTACTGAGCTTGTCGATAGCGTAGCGTGGCGTTAGCCATAGTATGCCCGCACCACAAGAAATTTTGGGATATTTTTTTGATTGGAAGTCTCTAATAAACCTGTGCTGCATGAGTTGTCATTGCGAGTGAAAGGAAGCAATCTCTTGACAACCGATAAACCACCTAACGCAAAAATCCCTCAAACCCTTATTCCTCTGTGTCCTCTGCGCCTCCGTGGTTCGTTAATCAGGATAATTTATTTCTTGGAAGTCCCTTATTACAGCGATTTCCAATCTTATGAGGTACATCTTAGCCCCCTCATCGCTTGCGGGGAGGGGGTTGGGGGCGGGGTTCTTGTTCCGGGTTTGATGACAATTTGCTGTAATAAGGGTTTCGCGGATTTTTATCACAAAAAAGTGCAAGGCTTTGGAATATCCGACTCAAAGCACTCAGAACCAACAATAAAGGAGTTAACCAATCACCCCAACGCACATATAAAGTCCGAGTTTGACGGGGATAAATAGTTTCTGCGTGGATTTGATAGGTATTATAAGCCGATTTCCAGAGAGTTTGCCCATGCGGATTAATAAATGCCGAATAGCCTGTATTTGTTGCCCTCACCGCCCATCTATCGGTTTCAATTGCTCTCATGATATCCTGGGCATGATGTTGATCTGCCATTGCTGCCGTATAATGGGCATCATTCGACGAACTGAGGATAAATTTCCCACCCATAGAAGCTTGATAACGAAAATTTTCCGCAAAAGCAGATTCGTAACAAATACCAATAATTACCTTACCAAAAGGAGTATCAAAAATTTGCTGGGCTTTACCCGCAACTTGATGTGCTTCTAGGGGTGATAACCGTTGAATCAGTCCACCTAAAATATTTTCAAAAGGAATATATTCTCCTAAAGGTACAAGTTTAGATTTATCATAACGGCTGGTAACTTTCCCATTTCCAAGAACAGTAAATAAACTATTTGTATAACTACTTCCTTGATCACCAAATGCACCTATCCAAGCTATTACACCCTGTTCTCGAATAGCAGCTAACAAAGGAGTTTGAAGTAAATCACGAGAAAAAATAGGTATAGAAGCCTCCGGGGTAAGAACAGCTTGCACACCTTGATTAGTTAAATTTAAATATCCTTGAGTATAACCAGTAATCGCCCTACGTAAACCTTGAGGAAGAACCTTAATTTTATTAGGAATATTACCTTGAATAACACCAATTTTTAAAGCCGTACTTGAAGTTAGATTTAGGGGTGCAGCGTAGAGAATAAAGCCGATAAAATGAGAAATAATAAATAAGGAAACAGCCAAAATTAAATAACCATTAACAAAACCTTTCCCTAAACTCCCCTCTTCCTTTGCGCCTCTGCGTCTCTGCGTGAGATATTCCGCAATTAACCCATTAAACGCCACAATTACCGCCGTGACAGAATTTGGACCAGAAAGCTGTCCTAAATGTAAAATTACCAGATTTTGCGGTGATTGAGTGTAAGCCAGAGAACTCCACCATAGAGGACTAGCACTCCAGAGACTTTCTAACCCACACCATAAGGCTGTACCAAATAGAACACGCAACCAAGGATTTCCCCTATCTAGATGCACCATTAAAGCCGCCCAAACAGTAACTAAAATTCCCCCCCACAGGCTAATAAATGCCCAACAAAGGAGGGTAATAGTTAAACTAGGCAACCAAGGAACACCTAACCAATCCATAGGATGAATCCCTGTAATCCATGACAGAGCAACTCCGTGATAACCGATACCCCAGAGCAGGGCAAGGGGCAGGGGGCAGGGGGTAGGG
>NZ_JADEWA010000748.1:0-1289 GCF_015207865.1 Dolichospermum sp. LEGE 00246 | reverse complement strand
AGCTGTGTATAAGAGACAGAGACAATACTCTGCCATAGCGATCGCCTATTAATGACATTCTCTTCACAAAAATCTGTTAATCTAGCTTTGTCCAGAATTAGCAAAATAGTCAATGGAAATTAGTAACTTATTCAAAGCTGGTGGCGTAGTGATGTGGCCACTGCTATTTTTTTCCGTTTTAGGAATCACTCTTATTCTGGAACGGATTACCTTTTGGATAGGAATTAGCGGTCGTCAAAATCGCGTAGTCAAGGAGGTGTTAGGTTTTTATCGTCAAGGTAATGTAGTTACCTCCTTAGACATCTTACATAAAAACGCTGATTTACCGATCGCCCGAATTTTTTTAGCGGCTTTAGAATTGGAAGAAGCCAACCCAGAAGAATTTCGCTTGGCTTTAGAAAGTGAAGCCCAGGCAGAAATCCCCTTATTAAAAAGGTTTCAAAACATTTTCGATACAATTATTGGTTTAGCACCCTTACTGGGATTGCTAGGGACAGTTTTGGGGTTAATTGGCTCTTTTGCATCCTTAAATATTGGTGATGTGGGGGGGACAAAAACCGCCGGTGTTACCTCTGGAATTAGTGAAGCTTTGGTATCCACAGCATCGGGATTAGTTGTAGCTATTATTACTTTATTTTTTGCGAATAGTTTTCGCGGTATGTATTTGCGGCAAATTGCTTGGATTCAAGAATATGGTGGTCAGCTAGAATTGCTGTATCGTCGTCATTATGAAAGAGGGGATAGATCCTATGCGTCTACCAGATGAACCTGATGTACCAGCCCAGATTAATATTGTGCCGATGATTGATGTCATCTTTGCTATTTTGACATTTTTTATTATGTCTACTTTATTCTTACATCGTTCTGAAGGTCTGCCAGTGAATTTACCTAAAGCAGCCACAGCCAAAGCCCAATCATCAGCCGCACCAATTACCGTTACGGTAGATTCAGCAGGGGATCTAAGTTTAAATCGCCAGCCAGTCACTTTTGAGACTTTACCAGTAAAAGTACAGGAGTTGATGGGCAAAAATACGCAAGTAGTAGTTATTATCAATGCTGATCAAAGTGCTACTCACGGTCAAGTGGTGATGGTTATGGATCGGGTGCGGCAGGTAAAAGGGGCAAAATTAGCGATCGCTACCCAAACACCTTAATATGTCTCACGCAGAGGCGCAGAGGCGCAAAGAATCAAGATTAGCCGGATTAATTAGGGTTTGCACCAAAAAGTTATCTGTGAGGGCTAGAAGTTCAGAAGAATGAAATTTCTCCCCAACTCCCCCAACTCCCCC
>NZ_JADEWA010000122.1:0-12484 GCF_015207865.1 Dolichospermum sp. LEGE 00246 | reverse complement strand
ATTTTCTACTTTCACAAACTTGTCAGTTCCAGAAAGTGCTTTTAAAAGTAATAAACCATTACTTAGATTTTAAGATTAATCATGATCATTCTTGTACAATTTAGGCATCTAAAAATACAATCATAACCATTGATAATTGACAATAGATGAAGTAGTAAATTCCCAATTCGGGAATATAGTTAAAAGCTTACCATTGGGAAGACTGAAATTGATAATTTTTAACAGTAGATTCTACAGGGATTGGTACTAATTGCACAGCACAGGCTTTTAATTCTGGTTGCAGGGAAACAGGACAGGCTTCTGAATGAGTAAGAGTGTTAGCTTCTGCATCATCTGCCCATAGCTTACCCCAGTGCATAGGAACAAAGACAGTACCGGGAGAAATAGCTTTTGTGACTTTAGCAGGAAACTTAGTTTTACCACGACGCGATCGCACTTCTAACCACTGATTATCAACAATACCTAAAGCAGCAGCATCACGGGGATGAATCTCGATAAATGGTTGCGGGTGCAGTTTGCGAATTTTCTCAATTCTGCCGGTGCGTGTTTGTGTATGCCAATGACCATACAATCTACCAGTAGTTAATATAAAAGGATAATTATCATCAGGTGGTTCAGCAAGTCCTCTTGAATAATATGCACCAAACTGGGCGCGTCCATCATTTGTGTGAAAGCGTAAATTAGTATATAGGCGCTTAATTTCTGAATTACTACCTTGTGGATAAGGCCAATGAGTTGGACCTTGTGCGGCTAAAAACCCATGACTTAAACCCGACATATCACAAGGACGCTGACGAGTTAATTGAACAAATTCAGCATAAACTTCCGCAGAATTATTAAAAGTAAACTTATCAGTAAAACCTAATCTTTTTCCTACTTCCGCGAAGATTTCCCAATCAGGTTTTGCTTCTCTTGGTGGTTCCCGAAAAGCCGAACATAGAGTTACCCTTCTTTCCGAATTAGTCATAATCCCAGTTTTTTCACCCCACTGCGCCGCAGGTAATAAAACATGAGCATAAGCTGATGTTTCTGTTGGGTAATAAGCATCTTGATAAATAGTAAAAGGAGATTTTAATAACGCCTTTTTCGTTCTTTCCAAATCTGGCATACTCACAGCCGGATTAGTCGCAGCAATCCATAATAAACCTACATTTCCAGTTTCCAAACCAGTGATCATTTCCCAAGCAGTTAAACCAGGAACAGGGGAAATTTGTCCTTTTTCTAAACCCCAAAAATCCTCAACTTCCGCCCGATGTTGGGCATTTTTTACCAACCGATAACCCGGTAGCAAATGGGATAAACCTCCCGCTTCTCTGCCACCCATAGCATTAGGTTGACCAGTCAAAGAAAAAGGACCTGCACCAGGTTTACCGATTTGTCCCGTCATTAAATGTAAATTAATAATAGTTCTAACTTTAGCCGTACCTTCAGAAGATTGATTAACACCCATTGACCATAAAGAAAGTACAGATTTAGATTTTCCCCAATATTTAGCAGCCGTTTCTAAATCTTCAATACTAATACCACAACGACTCGCCACTACCTCCGGCGAATAATGCCGAATTACCTCAGCATAAGCCGGAAAATTGCTAGTACAATCATCAATAAAAGCTAGATCAACATAATTCCATTTCATTAATAAATAGGCAATACCATTTAACAAATCAATATCTGTACCTGGACGAATAGCTAAATGTAAATCTGCTGCTTCGGCTGTTGGGGTACGCCGAGGGTCAACCACAACCATTTTAACATGGCGATTTTTTTTATGATATTTTGCTAACCGATTAAAAATAATGGGATGACATTCCGCCGTATTTGTACCAATTAAAAAAGCACAATCAGTTAATTCTAAATCATCGTAACAGCAAGGAGGCCCATCAGCACCAAAACTTTGAATGTACCCAGATACCGCACTAGACATACACAACCGGGAATTAGCATCGAAATTATTAGTTCCTAAACAACCTTTGAGTAACTTTTGAGCAATATAATAATCTTCAGTTTGAAATTGTCCAGAACCATACATACAGATAGAATCTGTGGCTTGATTCAAGCGCAATGTTTGAATCCGTTGGGTAATAATATCAAAGGCTTCATTCCAACTCACACGCCGAAATTCTGCATCTAACGAATCGCGTACCATTGGATGATGCAATCTACTTTTATCCAAAGATTCAGCAATAGTTGCACCTTTAACACATACCATTCCTTGACTAGAAGGATGAGATTTATCACCCCTAACTCGCCAAATAGGAATTCCTTCACTATCTCGATTTGTGGCTTTTCCATATTGGGCTGGTGCAGAAACTTCTAAACCGCAACCAACACCGCAATAAGGACAAAGTGTTTTTGTGAATTCATTCATGATATTTATGGGATTTCACACTATTGTGCAAAATTTTTTATGAGAAACGAACCGCAGAGGACTCAGAGATAATTTCATAAGAGGAGAAATATTTTTAATTTCTGGTTTTTTGTATTCTTGCCTTTGCGTCTCTGCGCCTTTGCGTGAGATATTTATTTTTCTGCTATTAAAATCGGTTGAGGATTAATTATTTCGGCTTCATTTTCTTTATCAGATACAAATGGTTCTTTGGGGACTTTTCCCAATTACGTATTATGCCAATTACTCATCAACATGAGCGCAGCGACGATAGAGGAAGTCTAAGGTATAGTTTCGTAGGTTGTAATATTCTGGATTTTCCATAATTCGGCGACGGTTACGAGGACGAGAAAAGGGTATTTCTAATATTTCGCCAATATTTGCTGCTGGTCCATTTGTCATCATCACTAATTTATCTGCGAGGAAAAGTGCTTCATCAATATCATGGGTGATCATCAAAACTGTGATTTGATGTTCTGACCAAATTTGCAGGAGTTCTTCTTGTAATTCTTCTTTTGTGATGGCATCTAAAGCACCGAATGGTTCATCTAAAATCAGGAGTTGGGGACGGATGGCTAAGGCACGGGCTATAGCTACTCTTTGTTTCATTCCTCCAGATATTTGACTGGGTTTCTTTTGGGCTGCTTCTGTTAGTCCTACCATTGCTAAATGTTCTCTGACTATTGCCCGTTTTTCCGATTTGCTTTTGTGAGGAAATACGGAATCAACACCTAAATAAACATTATCAAAAACATTTAACCAAGGTAGTAAACAATAGTTTTGAAATACCATCATTCGGTCTGGACCGGGTTCAGTTATGGGTTGACCTTGTAACCACACGACCCCGTTGGTAGGTTTATTAAATCCAGAAACCATGTTGAGCAGTGTTGATTTTCCACAGCCGGAATGGCCAATTAAACAAATAAATTCACCTTCACTAACTTTGAGATTAATGTCATCTAGGACGGTGTATGATCCTTTATCAGTGGGGTAAATTTTGTTGACACCATCAATTACTAAGAAGTCTTCCTTTTTCTGGGTTTGTAACTGTTGAGTTTTGTTATTATAGTTTACTGTTGTCATGATATTTTTGGTAATAGGGAATGGATAATTGGTAATAACAATTGAGAATTGACAACTGATACCATTTCTTTATGAGGCTACGCTTAATTTTGTAACCTTATCTTTTTCTTCTCTGTGTCCTCTGCGCCTCTGCGGTTCGTTCCTTTTTAAATTTGGCGCATCTTTATACAGAATTGGTATGACTAGATAAATACTTCTTCTACTCGAAGCTGGCGTTTAATTTCCAAACTTTTTAGATATTCTATTGGTTCAGAAGGATTAAAGACTTTGCCATCAAATAATTGAATTATTTCTTCCCTGCCAATATCTAAAATGCCTCTTTCTCGTGCGGCTGCACCAAATATATCTGGACGGCAAACTCTGTCAATGACTTCTACCCAGTTTTTAGGGAAAGCTACTACACCCCAACGGGCTAATTGAGTTAAAATCCATAGCATTTCATGACGATCCGGATAGTTGGCTTTGTTGAAATAAAACTGATGGGAAGTTTGGGGTTGGTTGTGATTACCATGCTTGTAATTGTCTATTAAACCTGGAGGAAGATGAAGGGAATTACTGCCAAGATAGTCAGGTTGAGAAATTAATTTGAGAACTTCTTCCCGGTTGCGAATATCGTCGCAATATTCACAAGCTGCTAATAGGGCTTTGACTAATGCTAGATGTGTTTGGGGATTTTCCAGCGCCCAATTTTCTCTTACTCCTAATACTTTGTCTGGATGTCCATGCCAAAGTTCTGAGGTGATAGCAATAATAAAACCCAAATTCTGATCAACTGCGTGAGAGTTCCAAGGTTCACCGACACAGTAACCATCAATTTTTGCTTCTTGGAGGGCAGTTACCATCTCTTGTGGTGGAATTACCATCAAACTAACATCTACATCAGGTTTAATTCCACTTGCTGCTAACCAATAGCGCAATAATAGGTTTTGCATGGATGCGGGATGGACAATTCCCAAAGTATGGGTTTTGTCTAAGTCAGCCTTAATAATGGCTTGAAAGTCTGTTAAGTTTCTGACTCCAGCGTTGAATAATTCTTGGCTGAAAGTAATGGCGCTACCGTTGCGAGAAAGGGTCATGGCTGTTACCATTGACACCGGATTTTTACCTCCTGCACCTAATGTCAGGGCTAGGGGCATACCTGCAACCATCTGGGCGGCATCAAGTCTACCAGTTACTACACCTTTCCCTATGTCTTTCCAGCTAGTTTCGCTGTTTAGGTTGACTTCTAAACCATATTTGGCAAAGAAACCTTTTTCTTTTGCAATTATTAAGGGTGCAGCTTGAGTCAGGGGAATATAGCCAATTTCCAAATGAACTTTTTCTAAGTTGTTGTTAGAAATAATAGCAGGTGCAGTAGGTTGTTTCTGGCGTTTTTTTGCTTTTTTTTGTTGATTGAGAAAGTAAATTATTTCGTTCCGTAAGTTATAGTAAAAAGGATTGTTAACTACTTCTAAACGGTGACGGGGACGGGGAATAGGTACTTCGATAATTTGGCCAATGTGTGCTTCTGGTCCATTGGTCAACATCACAATGCGATCGCTTAATAATAATGCCTCATCAACATCATGGGTCACCATCACACAGGTAATTCTGTGTTGATTACATATTGTCATTAATTGTGCTTGTAAATTGCCCCTTGTCAATGCATCCAAAGCACCAAAAGGTTCATCTAACAATAATAACTTGGGACGGGTAGCTAAGGCACGAGCGATCGCAACTCGCTGTTTCATTCCCCCGGATAATTCACTAGGACGCTTATTAGTTGCCCGTCGTAAACCCACCATATCAATATGTTCTTCTATTATTCCCCGACGTTCTCCTTTAGGTAGATTTTGATGGACTTCATCTACAGCCAAGGCGATGTTTTCCCTTACAGTTAGCCAAGGAAGTAAGGAGTAATTTTGAAAAACCACCATTCTATCAGGACCTGGTTCTCTCACTTCCCGACCTGCCAAAGTTACACCACCAATACTAGCTTGATCTAAGCCAGCAATAATATTTAGTAAGGTGGATTTACCACAACCAGAATGTCCAATTAAAGAAACAAATTCACCTTCAGAAATTTTTAATTCAATATTTTTTAAAGCAATATATTTACCACCATTGGGGAGGTCAAATATTCGGTCTACATGGTCAATCTCTAAAAAAGTATTCATGATGAATGGTAATGGATAATTGGCAATCTCAGAAATTACGACGAACTAAGAATTATTTTTGTTCTGTTGTGACAACTTTATTAGCAACAAAAGCCACCATTCTATCTAAAACTAATCCCACTAAACCGACATATACCAAGGCGATAATAATCTCGCTCATATTAGTTTCGGTAGTTGTGTTATAGGCATCCCAAATAAACGAACCAATACCCACACCACCAACTAACATTTCCGCCGCGACAATTGCCAACCAAGATAAACCTATGCCAATCCTTAACCCGGTAAAAATATAAGGAACAGTTGCCGGAAACACAATCTTCAAGAAATAACTGCTCTTCTGCAAACGCAAAACACGAGCGACATTTACATAATCTTGAGGAATATTCTGCACGCCCACAGTTGTATTAATCACAATCGGCCAAATCGAAGTAATAAAAATCACGAAAATTGCCGAAGGATTAGCTTGTTGGAAAGCCGCTAAAGAAATTGGTAACCAAGCTAAGGGAGGGATAGTTCTTAATACCTGAAAAATCGGATCTACAGCATTATAAAGAAAAGTATTAGAACCAATTAATATTCCTAAAACAACCCCGACAACTGCTGCTAGAGAAAAACCTAAAGCAACCCGTCCTAAACTTGTCAATATTTGCCAGCCTAAACCCTTATCACTGTCACCATTATCGAAAAAAGGATGGATAACAAAAGGGTCCCAAGTTTCCCGAATTGTTTCTATCGGTCCAGGTAATTGAAAACTAGGAATTAAACAAAGTAGTTCCCACAACATCAGAAAAATAAATAATCCAAACAGCGGCGGTATAACCTTGTTAATCAAAAACTTATTAATTACCTTCTGCTGTTTACTACTAACCCTACGACTTCCAACAATAGCAGCCATTTATTTCTCCTCAGTAAGAATCTCTTTTCCTTCTCTTCTTTGCACCTGGAGCGTCTTTGCGTGAGCCTCAAAAATCTAATTAATTTACTAAATTTTCTTGGGTTACACTTTTGCTCAACCCAAATTTAAATCACACCTTCTTAATTTGCAAACTCTTTAAATATTCCTCTGGTTTTTCAGGGTCAAATTTAACCCCATCAAAAAATGTTTCCACACCGCGAGAAGAACTTGCTGGAATTTCCGCAGCAGCCACACCCAAAGCCTTAGCAGCTTGTTTCCATATATCTTCTCTATTGACCTGATCAACAATTTCCTTCACTTTTGTATCTTTAGGTAAATAACCCCAACGAATTTCTTCAGTTAAGAACCAAGTATCATGACTTTTATAGGGATAAGAAGCATTATCTTCCCAATATTTCATGCGATATACAAAGTTTTGCTCTTTGCGTCCATCACCATAATCAATATTACCTTTAGCCCGTTCTAAAATATCAGCTACGGCGACATTAAAGTATTTCCTATCAGCGCAGATTTTACACATTTCTTCTTTGTTTTCTGCCTGATCACACCATTGTTGTGCTTCCATAATTGCCATTAATAATGCTTGTGTAGCATTGGGATTTTTATCAACCCAATCTTGACGCATAGCAAAGGCTTTTTCTGGATGGTTATTCCATAGTTCACCTGTAGATAAAGCTGTATAACCTAATTTTTGACTTACCAATTGAGCATTCCAAGGTTCTCCTACACAAAAAGCATCAACAGTTCCAACTTTCATATTTGCTACCATTTGTGGTGGTGGTACTGCTTGCAAAATTACATCTTGATCAGGATTAATACCCCCTGCTGCTAACCAATAGCGCATCCATAAATCATGAGTACCACCGGGAAAAGTCATAGCAACTTTTATAGATTTTTTATCGGCTTTGGCTTTATTTACAGACTCTTTTAGTAATTTACTTTGTAAACCAACTTTCAAATCTTTGAATTTTTCAGCAACTGAAATCGCTTGACCATTGATATTTAACCGCGCCAAAAGATACATTGGCACTTTATCATTCATGGTCAACAGATAGGGCATAGGGGTAAGAATATGTGCGCCATCAATACCACCACCAGATGAGCCAATTTTTAAGTTATCGCGGGTGACTGGCCAGGATTTTTGTTTGCTGACTTCTACATCAGTCATACCATATTTAGTAAAGAAACCTTTTTCTTTAGCAATAATTAAAGGTGCGGAATCTGTTAAAGCAATAAATCCTAATTTGGCTGTGGTTGTTTCAACTTTTGGGGCATTACTAACTTTGGAATTATTAGCTAGTTTGCTATTGGAAGAAGCACTATCTGTTTTTACTGAATCAGAGTTACTAGATGAACAGCCGTGCGCCAAGATAGAAGTTACGGTTGCTACACTTGAGGTAATAATAAATTTTCTGCGAGAAATATTGCTCATGGGAAACTCTTGATTAATTTTAATTTGGGTTTGCAGTTATCTCTGGATTTTGGCGATTAAATTAATTTAACGAGGAATCAAAGCCTGTTACTTAAGTTTTGCACCAAATTTATGAATAAGTAAATCTCTTAATATGGGTTGTAAGTCTTTGCAGGGAATACTTTTTTTAACACAAGTTCCTAAATGTGCATCTTTTCCGACTGTTCCACCCATATAAATATCTACACCTTCTAACATTTGTCCATTGTTACGCACTTTAGTTCCCATTAAGCCAATATCTGCTACTTGGGGCTGTCCACAGGAGTTAGGGCATCCTGTCCAATGAATTCGCACAGGACGTGATAAAGTTAGTTCAGATTCCAATGATTTTATCATTGCTAAGGCACGATTTTTGGTTTCTATCAAGGCAAAGTTACAAAATTGTGCGCCTGTACATGATACTAGCGATCGCATTAATAAGCCAGGATTAACTGAAAATTTCTCTAATACTGATTCTGTGAAAAATGCTGTTAAACTGGAATCAGGAATATTTGGGATAATGATATTTTGTTCAACGGTAAACCGGATTTCTCCACTTCCATAAACTTCAGACAATCGGGCAATTTCAAACATATCATCAGCAGACAATCTTCCCACGGGAATATTTAAACCTGCGTAGTTAAATCCAGATTGTTTTTGTTTATATATGCCCACATGATCCCGTTTTTCCCAGTCAATTTGATCTTTATCTACTGCGGGTAATAATGATTGACCAAAACGTTTTTCTACTTCGGCGCGGAATTTTTCTATCCCCCATTCATCAAGTAGCCACATTAGCCGGGCTTTTAGTCTATTTGCGCGTAAGCCATGATCTCGGAATATCTCGACAATGACTTTGGATAATAATACAACTTGGGCGGGCAATACCCAAACATTCAGAGGAATAGCTGCTTCACAACGTTTGGCGGAAAATAAACCACCGACAATGACGTTAAAACCAAAGATGGGGACTTGATCTTCGTTTCCCCAAAAAGCGGGAATAAAGGCTAAATCATTAATTTCTGCGTGAACTGAATTATCTCTTCCTCCAGTAATTGCAATATTAAATTTTCGGGGAAGATTGCTAAATTCTGGATTACCTTCACCATTATTAGTCAGCATATCTTGGATTTGCTGGACTAATTCTCTGGTATCATAAAACTCATCCGCATCCAAACCCGCGACAGGATCACCTGTAATATTACGGACGTTATCCATCCCCGATTGGATAGTAGTCAATCCGACTTTGTGAAATTTATTAAAGATATCGGGAATATCTGCCAAATTGATCCCGCGTAGTTGTATATTCTGTCTGGTGGTAATATCAGCGCTGCCATTTTCACCGTAACGCTGTACCACTTCTGCGAAAGTAGACATTTGATTGCTGTTGAGAATGCCGTTGGGTAGACGCATTCGCATCATGAATTTACCGGGAGTGACTGGACGGAAAAATACACCTAACCATTTTAGGCGATGGTTGAGGTCGTTTTCGTCCATTGCTTCCCAACCGATTTGGGCAAAATTCTCTATTTCGTTTTTAACTGCGAGTCCGTCTTTTTCGGCTTTGAATTTCTCGAATTTATTGAGTTTGTCTGTGGTAGTTGCTGTTTCTATCATTATGCTTTTTTTGGGGAAACAGGACTGAATTAACTGTGTATCCGTGTTCTTATCGGTTTTGTACTTGCCACTTTGGGGAAATAACTGATAGTAGTTTCCCGGTTGGTGGTGTAACAGTTGCGATGTTGTTAAGTTAGTGTAATTTTTGATGACAGTTCGTATAGTAGGTTACTAAATTTGAGTAATCATGCAAAAATCGGATATAAATATTGCGGTTATTGCATAAATTATTTTAATACACGAATACGAATTTATATAGATAGAAGCGATAATGGTGGTATGGTTTTTCGCATAGGTAGTCTATTTATTTTAGGTAGTGATTCGGATCACTACCAACTCTTGTAGGATGAGCAATATCCATGATATATATAAAGGATTAAAATTCATAAGATTATCTTACTTTAGAAGTCTGGCTCTTGCGTCACTTTTATGGAGAATTAATACTAAAGTGCCAGTTTAATAAACTACGTAATCTAAAATTACTAAAGTTACGAAATCCATATCCAAGTCTTTTGATTAATTTGAGTTTATTATTAATTCCTTCTACAGTACCACTGGTAGTTCTATCGTCAAAATAACCTACGACTTCACCAAACCATCTAATTATTGTTCCTATACTTTTGGGAAAATACTTCATTCCATCATGCATCCAATCTAATAAATTTATTATGTTTTCACCCCAAGGCTTAGTAGATTCAAATATGTCTCGAAACTCTTCTTTGAGGGCGTGCATTTTTGCCAGAATAGGGGAAACTTCTTGAACATTATCTAATCTTTCTTTTTGTTGTTCATTCAAGGAATCTTCATTTTTTATTAAGCTATATTTGCTTTTATTTAATCCTGCTAATATTCGATCTTTCTCTGATTTATTATCTAAAGACATAGCGGCTCTCTTTTCAGATTTACGCATAGCATCTAACTCATCATTTACTTGTTTCATTACATGAAATCTATCAGCAGTTATATTTGCATTTGGCATTAATTCTTCTACTAAACTTTTATAAGGAGACCACAGATCCATACTCACTTCAACTATTTGTTCCAGTACCTGAGATCCCCATTTCACAATAACTTCACGTATTTCTTCTATTCTTCTTGACTTCACTAACTCAATTGGTTTACGAGTATCTAAATCTACTAATACTGCTAAATAATTTCCTTGACCTTTCACTAAAGCAATTTCATCTATGCCTAACCTTTTTACCTCACTTAAATTAATATTTAATATTTGTGATGCTTGTGCTTTTAACATTGATTCAACTTCTTCGTCGCTCAAGTCATTTCTTTTGGCAACACTATGAATATTACTATCTAATACTTGTTTCACTATATCTATGGCTAATCTTTTAGTATATCCTTTACTTTTATCTACAAAATTTAGATTTTCACTAAAGACCTTTTTACACTTCTTACATTTAAATTGACGGCGATTTATTTTTAACAATACTGGTTTTTCACTCCAAAATAAATCATGAATCATCCGCCAATGATTTTGATGTATACTATAGGTAGTTTTTGCACAGTTCGGGCAATTAGAATAGTTGACAGCTTTCTCTATTGTTATAATTATTTCTTCCCCTTCGATTTCTTGAAAATCTAACACTTTCATCTCTGGCAGATTGAGAATTTGATCTACGCTAAATTTCATAACTATCCCTAAAACTTTTGTATTTGATAATTATGATTATACTCTTATGCTAATTCACTTGTATCTAAAAGTTTGCAAACCTTTACAGAGATAGAGTTTTCAGCTTTTATGATTTAAATTTATCAGCATTAAATTTTAGTGATCTTAGTTTTTACCATAAAAGTGACGCAAGAGCCGATATTGCAATAAATCAAGAGAAGCAATATCTTCTATATATTCACCATCTTCAAGTAGCTCATAAGTTTGTTTAGCTTTTCCTTTCGTAGCATAGTTGTCAATAAAATCAGTTTGATCAATTTCTTGATAAATTTTGTCAGCAATTCTAATTTGCGAATCGTATAATGTATGCAAAATCAAAGTAACATCATTACCTTGCAAGCCAACTTTAGAAACGGAAATTTCATCATTTTCTATAATTCTAGCAGGGATTTTTACCTGACAAATATTTCCAGACCTCAAAGCAACTTTTTGAATGCCACCTCTTTTAGCAATTTCGTAAGGTATAAATACGTGATATTTTTCATTAATGATATCATCATTAGCACTAGCAATTTCTGGATATATCAAATCTTTAGTCAGATAAACCATAATACCCGAAGCCATCAGATTTAAAAACATCCGACGGTTTATATGATAGCTACCGTCTTTTACAGCCTCTTTGGCTGCACGTTCAGATTTTTTAGCAACGCCCCCAAACAACCACCCCATCATATCTTCGCATCCTTTAACAGCACAATAGAAAATAGATACGATTATAAATATAACACGCATCTTTAAGTGTGTCTAGGAATGTCAAATATTTTTTTGATTAAGTATTAAATATATAATTATAGACTTTTAAAGTATCTTATGACACAATCCATTACTCTGATATTAACACTGGAGTAATGAATAGACATCACAAAACTAAAAAATGCTACAATTACTCCTTCCGAGTCTCTGACTGGGAATACCTACCAGGAGAATCCCAGAATACAGGCTACTTTACCCGATTTTGTGCTGATAGAAGAAATGGGTAATTGGTTTTACCTGTTACCTATTATCATTCACCAACAATTGATAAAATACGATTATAAAGAGAGGGACTAACCCAAAATTTAGCTGTATTAGACATCTCCAAAAAAGATTGTAGAGACGTTCCATGGAACGTCTCTACAGGGTTTTCAGGTCAAGTATCTTTAATTTTTGGAGATGTCTATTGATTAAATCATCAAGAACAGGTTTAACT
>NZ_JADEWA010000121.1:0-12501 GCF_015207865.1 Dolichospermum sp. LEGE 00246 | reverse complement strand
GTATTATTGATTTTCTATAATTTAAGCTTATCACATAGCCATGATGAATAATATATCTGATAAATAAGTAGGTGAACCGAAAAATTTAAAGGTATGTGAAGAAAAGTAAAATCGCCCAAAACTCTCTTCCTGTTCCCTGTTCCCAGTTAAGAGTTCCCTGACAATTTTTAACGCCAACCTACTTAGCATCTAGGATAAAACTAATAGCATACTATTAGATTATAATTGTGCGATAGCGAAGCACTGCTGCAAGTAGTTCGCTCCTTCAGTACACAAACCCTAAATTTATCCAGATTAGCAGCTTTCAAAATTACACAATGTCGTTGCGTTAGCGTTGCGTTAGCCATATGGAACGAAGTAAAATGAAGCAATTCCAAGGGTTATGATTGCTTCCCTTCCCTCGCAATGACTGTAAATATTTTTGTCCAATTACTTATAGAACGGAAATAATTGGTTTATTTATCGGAATTAAACCAATAAGCAAGCCTAATGATATATACTTCTGCCATACTTGACGATAAGCGTGGAAGATGATACAAGATTGTATGAGGAAAAAATTTTGACTACATCAGTCACTTTTATCTAGTTTGGTTGTCTGTAAATTTATTTAACGGTTTTATATAAGCAATAAAACTAGATAGAAGGCAGAAAAATTCAAATTTTGATCCTGATAGTAAGGGAACACCAAAAAATAAATTACCCAATTTTGTGGGACAGTCCGGATGCCCATCCTTGATGATTAGAGGGCTTTTCATCCCGCACTACAAGAAATTTTTGGTATTACTTTAATTGGCAGTCCCTAAGTCAAAATTAATATTTAACAAAAATTTACACAATGTCTAACCGAAAAGGTTATGTAGTACCCAATGTGCATTCCCTAATAGGGGCTGAACAGCCTTCTAAAACTAGTGATAGTTTACGTCATAAGCTAACTACTTTGTCTGTGATCACTGAGTTTTTTCCTCCAGACTATGCGGCGACAGGACAGTTAATTGAAGAGCTAGTCAAACAGTTGGAGAAACAAGGAATTAACATTAAAGTATTCACTGGACAACCAGGATATGCTTTTAATACCGCTCAAGCCCCAGCCTTAGAACAATTAGGCCATGTTCGTGTTCAAAGATCCCGATCTACTCAGATATGGTCTAATAGGATTCGCGGAAAAGCTGTTAATGGTGTTTTATTTACATTGCGGGCTTTTTTGCATATGATCAGGAATGCTGGTAAAAATGATGTGTTTTTATTAACTTCAGCACCTCCTTTTTTATCAATAGCCGGATATTTAACTCATTTGTTCTTAAAATCTGCCTATGTATGTTTAATATATGATTTGTATCCAGATATTGCGATCGCTTTAGGAGTAGTATCTCATAAGCACTGGTTAGCCAAGTTTTGGTGGGCAATCAATCGCCAGATTTGGCAAAAATCAACAGGAATTATTGTCCTGAGTCCTGCTATGAAAGAGAGAGTCGTAGCCATCTGTCCAGAAGTAGCTGATAAGGTGTCTGTAATTCACAATTGGGGAGATCCTGAGTTAATTGTCCCGATTGCCAAAGAAAAAAATTGGTTTGCTAAACAACATAACTTGGATAGCATATTTACAATTCTTTATTCTGGCAATATGGGTAGGTGTCATGATACAGACACCATTTTGGCAACTGCTAAACAATTGCAAGATGAAGAAATTCAGTTCGTTTGTATTGGTGGTGGACCCAAACGGGAAAGTTTTATTCAAGATGTCAAGCGGTTAGGATTAAAAAACTTTCTCTTTCTCCCCTATCAAGAAAAAAGTGTGCTACCGTATTCCCTGACAGCTTGTGATTTGTCATTAGTGAGTGTACAATTAGGTCTCGAAAATTTAGTTGCGCCTAGCAAACTCTATCCAGCCTTAGCTGCCGGAAGACCCATAGCCGCTATTTGCCCAAAAGATTCCTACCTGCGACAGTTAATAACAGATGGTCAGTTTGGTATCAGCATTGACAATGGAGATAGTGATAGTTTATCTAAATTTATTCTCAACTTAAAGAGCGATCGCCAACTTGCAGAAAAAATGGGTAATGCCTCCCGTGAATATTTGCAGTCAAACTTTACGCCAGAAATCATCGCTAAACAATATATCAATGTCCTAGAAAAATCTATAATTTGAAACCTCACTCCAGCCTAATCGGCATCAGTGTGTGAATAAATTCAGTAAATTTCAGACAACTCAGTTAACAAAATTTAATACCTCAGACAACGTTGAATCAGGAGTTGGGCTTTGATGGTCTTTTTGATCTAAGTCCCTCCCTTACAACCTTCTTACGATCTATTGTTTAGTTAGTGATCCGGAGGCCTAAGTGCAGAAAAGGTGTGAGCGAAATCGGAAACGTTCCCAACGGAGAGCCATTTATTGTCCCATACATAGTTGTTACATAGATAGTGTTAGCCAAAAACACGGACTATTTGCCGAACAAGCCGGACAACTACAAGAACGCGGTATAGCCCGACGAGAAGCAATGATGTTAGTAGCAGCTAAAACTACAGTTTCTTTACAGGGTGAGTGGTTAGAGGCTTTTTGGTGCGAAGAATGCCAAGAAACAAAATGGTATCATGTGCGTAAGCATGAATCAAAATATGAGATATCTCTTGCCCCAGCCGAACTTTGGCAACAAGCAACAGGTGTCATTCATCCCCATCGCAATCCTTCTGTGGGAGAATTTACCTATAGGCAATCCCGAATGCTTGGTGGTAACAGTGTTAAAGACTTTTGGGTAATGAACTGACATGAAAAAAGCTCTCATTTGTGGAGTATCTGGACAAGACGGATCTTATTTAGCACAATTGCTGCTCAATCGAGGCTATACAGTTTGTGGAACATCCAGAGATGCCCAAATATCACCTTTCCAGAACTTAGTTCACTTGGGTATTAAAGATCAAGTAAAGCTGGAGTCAATGTCCTTAACTGACTTCCGCAGCGTCTTACAGGTACTCACAAAAATCCAACCAGATGAAGTCTATAATTTAGCAGGACAAACTTCCGTAGGTTTATCTTTTGGACAACCTGTAGAAACTTTAGAAAGTATAGCCACAGGGACACTAAACTTATTAGAAGCTATTCGCTTTTTAGGCGCAACCATTAAAGTTTACAATGCAGGTTCGAGTGAATGCTTTGGTGATACTGGCAATGTAGCAGCAGAAGAAAATACTGCATTTCGCCCCAGAAGTCCTTATGCTGTAGCTAAATCTGCTGCTTTTTGGGAAGTAGCTAACTACCGAGAAGCTTACGGTTTATTTGCCTGTTCAGGAATATTATTTAATCATGAATCTCCCCTGCGTCCAGAAAGATTTGTCACTCAAAAAATTATTGCTACTGCCTGTCGGATTGCCCAAGGTAGTCAAGAAAAATTATATTTAGGCAATATGTCAATTCAGCGGGACTGGGGTTGGGCGCAGGAATATGTGGAAGCCATGTATTTAATGTTGCAGCAAGATCAACCTGATGATTATGTAATTGCAACGGGAGAAAGCACTTCCTTAGAAGATTTTGTCGCAGCAGCATTTACATCCGTAAATTTAGAGTGGCGTGATCATGTGGTGGTTGATAGTAGCCTATTCAGACCTACAGATTTGGCATTCGGTAAAGGTAATCCCCGTAAAGCCAAAATCCAATTAGGATGGGAAGCTAAATATAAGATGGCAGATGTGGTGCAAATGATGGTAAATACGAGGTTAGCTAGGTCAAAATAAGATCCCCGACTTCTCTCAGAAGTCGGGGATCTGAAACTCCAGGGTGGCGCTAATTGAGATATACTTTGTTGATCTTGAAAGCTTGGGGATTGTAACTTTATTATAAGATAAACAATTAAAGGGAAAAAATGAGTGAAAATTGTCGAGCGAACTGCTTGCAGCAGCGTTTCGCTATCGCCCTTGAAGAATATAGACTATTAATTTTTATTGAGTGACTTGATTTGTGTATTAGCGATTTATAATCGCCGATAGCGTAGCTAAACTCATAGATAATCATCCAAAGCATCAGGAGAACAAATCCATGGCAGCAATTACAGCCCGCGAACTAGAGTTGCAAATGCCCGATGCCAGTAAACTTTTAAGTGATGAACCAGAAATGGAAAGCTCCCTGCACTATATGCAACTGTTATTGCTAGTCACCTGCCTAGAATGGGCATGGCAAGAGCGGGATGATTTTTTCATTGGTGCAAACCTGACCATTTACTTCAGTCGCCAACAACTCAAAAATCGTGACTTTCGAGGTCCAGATTTTTTCCTCGTCAAAAACACCACCAGAGAACCACGCAACTCATGGGTGGTCTGGGAAGAAGACGGACGTTATCCCGACCTGATTATTGAATTACTGTCCGACTCCACCGCCAATGTAGATCGCACCACCAAACTAGACTTATACGCAGAGAGATTTCATACCCCTGAATACTTTTATTTTTCACCAGAAACCTTAGAATTTGCAGGCTTTAGACTAGAGTTTAATAAATATCGCCCCATCACGCCCAACGCCCAAGGATGGCTATGGAGTGAAGCCCTGGGCTTTTTCCTGGGTATTCACAATGGCCAATTGCGTTACTTCTCCTTAGAAGGCGCTATCATCCCTACTCCCCAGGAAGCCGCCAAAGATGAAATGCTCAAAGCCAACCAAGCAATTCAAATAGCAAAACAAGAATCCCAAAGGGCTGAACAAGAATCCCAAAGGGCTGAACAAGAATCCCAAAGGGCTGAACAAGAATCTCAAAGGGCTGAACAAGAATCTCAAAGGGCTGAACAAGCTAACACGGAATTGTATGAATTAAAGCAAAAAATGCGATCGCTTGGTATTTCTCTTGACTAAGCCTTGATCAATAGACATCGCCAAAAAAAAGCCTTCACTCTATAAATGAAATAAGAACATCAGATCCCCGACTTCTTTAAGAAGTCGGGGATAAGTAATTGGACAAAAATATTTACAGTCATTGCGAGCGAAGGGAAGCAATCACAACCCTGGCGATTGCTTCATTTCACTTCGTTCCATTTGCAATGACATTGTGTAACTAATTCTGTCTCACTACTTATGAAACTGTTGATTTTGAAGGCGATAGCGAAGCGCTGCTGCAAGCAGTTCGCTTAGTTAAATGAAACTCTTCAGCAGGTATCAATTATTCAGAGGAGTTAAGCAAAGTGTACTGACAATAAAGATGACAATCCATTAAGGGACTTCCAATTAAAAAAATACCCAAAAATTTCTTGTGGTGCGGGACGAATTGCCCGCTAATAATCAAGGACGGGCAGGATGCCCATTTCACAAAATTGGGTAATTTATTTTTTGGTGTTCCCTTAGAGAACGGCGATCGCAAACCTTGATAAAATCAGAGTTACAAAAAATAGATTCGATTATTGTTGTCCGAGAGTGACAGAACCGGGATAGTATTGAACAGTGAGTTGGGCTTTGATGGTCTTTTTGATCTCAGTCCCTCCGATGCAACCTTCGTATGATCAATTGTTTAGTTAGTGATCAGGAGGACGAAGTGCAGAGAAGGTGTGAGCGAAATCGGAAATGTCGTGAAAATGATGGTAAATGCCAGATGAAAGAAACTACTTTACAGCCAGAATTAATAATTGAAGCAGGACGCGCGGAAAAGCAATATTGGCAAGATTTATGGCGATATAGAGAGTTATTTTACTTCTTAGCATGGCGAGATATTTTAGTTAGATATAAACAAACAGCCATTGGGATTGTTTGGGCGCTAATTCGTCCTTTTTTGACAATGGTAGTTTTTACAGTAGTATTTGGACAATTAGCAAAATTACCATCAGAAGGTGCGCCCTATCCAATTCTTGTATTTTCCGCCATGTTACCTTGGCAATTCTTTTCCAATTCCCTTTCAGAGTGTAGTAATAGTTTAATTAGTAATGCCAATTTATTATCAAAAGTCTATTTTCCTAGATTGGTAGTACCCACTAGCGCGGTAGTAGTTAGCTTTGTGGATTTTATGATTTCTGGGATAATTTTATTGGCTTTAATGGCTTGGTATAACTTTATTCCCACTTGGCGAATTTTCACCTTACCCTTATTTATCGGTGTCGCCTTTGCAGCTTCAATGGGTGCGGGTTTGTGGTTAGCTTCCTTGAATGTGCAATATCGAGATTTCCGGTTTATTGTGCCATTTATAGTCCAGTTTGGTTTATATATCTCACCCGTAGGATTTAGTAGCACTATTGTTCCTGAAAAGTGGCGGTTTCTCTACTCCTTAAATCCAATGGTGGGAGTAATTGATGGTTTTAGATGGGCAATTTTGGGCGGTAATTCCCAGTTATATTTACCAGGTTTTATGCTTTCTATGGCTCTAGTCGTTTTACTATTAGTGAGTGGAATTTGGTATTTTCGGAAGATGGAACGAACTTTTGCAGATGTGATTTAAGATCAAATTCTCAAGTATACTAAACACGGTTGAGAGATGGACTTTTGTAAAATCACGAAAAACCCTGATTTGTAGGGGTAAAGCAAGAGCTTCATTGGTGTCAACTTAAGCTCAAATCCATACCACATCTCGTTCCTAGTCTCTGACTAGGAATGCAGTTGATGAGGCTCTGCCTCTAATATCATTGAAGGCAGAGCCTTCTAGAATTCATTCCCAGTCAGAGACTGGGAATGAGATGAAAAACCCTGATTTGTAGGGGTAAAGCAAGAGCTTCATTGGTGTCAACTTAAGCCCTGGCGAATGGAATTCACGGCTACACAAACAAAGTCCGCCTGCGCGGACTAAGGAAAAATCAAGGATTGAAACCCACGCAGGTGGGTTTTGCCTGTGTAGACGCGGTTTCTAACCGCCCGTTTTACGTTAAGTTGACACCATTAAGCACTGCTAAACCCCTACGCATCTGGGTTCTTTGTCATTTGGCAAAAGTTTAGATATTACCCGTGTTTAGTATATTATTCCGATTTAACAAAAATGCGTGAACATTATCCTGACTGGGATATTACAATTTCCTTAGAAGAAACAATTAAGCAGATAGTTGAATCTTGGCAATAGCGATTAAGTACAGGAGATAATTAACAATGTATCAAAGTGATGTGTATAGCAAACCCAGCTATGAGCCATTACCTCCTCAACAAACACTGCCAACGATGTATGATTTACCTAGCGAAGATCCAGAGGAGCCAGGGTTGCCAGACGAATTTCACCTTTTACAACCAGAATTGCTGCGTAGTACCTTTCGACCGCCTTCTTATGCAGAAGATAATGTATTCACAGGTAGTGACTTAAATTTATACTATGACAGCAAGCATACACAATGGTATAAACGCCCTGATTGGTTTGCAGTTTTGGGGGTATCCCGTTTTTATGAACAAACAGAACTAAGATTGAGCTATGTTACTTGGTATGAAGGAACATATCCCTTTGTGGTAGTAGAATTAATATCTCCAGGAACAGAAAACGAAGACTTAGGGAGAAATTTACGGGAAGTTAATCAACCTCCTAATAAATGGACGGTATATGAGCAAATTCTCAGAATCCCTTATTATTTTGTCTATAACCGTTATACTGACGAGTTTCACTGTTATGGTTTAGTCACGAACCGTTATCAACCGCTCTCTATTAATGGATTAGGGGTATGGCTAGAAGAAGCTGAATTAGGTTTAGGGTTATGGGAGGGAGAATATCAAGGACTAACTAGACAGTGGTTACGTTGGTATGATAAAGATAATAACTGGTTGCCTACTCCAGAAGAACGAGAAAAACAACGGGCAGAACAGGAAAAGCACCGGGCAGAACAGGAAAAGCAACGGGCAGAACTAGAAAAACAACGGGCTGAACAGGAAAAGCAACGGGCAGATTCTGCTGAATTAGAAGTAGCTAAATTACGACAATTGTTATGGGAACAAGGTATCAGCTTACCTAATGATCAATAGAGTTGAAAAATTGTCCAGTCTGAAAGTCATTATTACAAAAGAAGGGAACTCTTAACTGGGAACTCTTAACTGGGAGCAAATAAGAAACACTCATTTGCACCAGTTTAGAGCTTCAGTCAAAAAAAGGATGTTTTTAAAAGATGCGTAGCACGAAAAAAACAGTGTCATTATTTCAATCTCATGTTTTTAAACATGAGATTTTCCTGTTCCCTGTTGCCCGTTCCCTCTGAATAATTTTATGTCTAAATCACCTCTCTACGAAACAGATTTCATGGATTGGTTAACTCAACAAAAATTAGCCTTAGCCAGTCGAGATATCACAGCTTTGGATTGGGAGAACTTGGCAGAAGAGTTAGATGCTATGGGTATTAGTGAAAAAAATGAGTTAAAAAATCGGTTAATAATTTTATTAACTCATTTGCTAAAATGGCAATACCAATCTTCTAAGGAATGTCAGTAACCCAGCCCTAAAGGGACTGGGCTTGCAAGAGTAATCAAGCAAGCCGTACTGACCAGACCACCCTGAGTTTACTCTCATGGTAGCCGTTATTTGAGTCACGACACCCCGGAATGCGTTGCTAGTTCCCTGCTCTGTCATTTGCAATTAAACAGTTTTAAGGTCACTGAAACAGTGTTGCAAGTCTAAAAAGCTCTTATAACTGGTCGTTCGCGCAGCGTGCCGGAGGCATCTAGCTAACATTACCCCAGAAATGGGAGTTGGTTTCCAGGTTCCAATCAAAAATCTGGTTTTAATTTTAATATCCACAGCGGTTAAAACCGCTCGTGTCGTTTCCCTCTCAGGTCTAAAGACGCGCTCGTTTCCCACTTACCGGGTATTCTTATGAATTAAATAAAGTGCAAAAGTAGGGTGTGTTAGTTAAGTAGCGAGCAAGATGCTCGCATTACTTCAGGTTTCAAAATGGATGAGGTTTAATTAACTATGTGTTATAGCGGTATGCACTTGAATGAGATACAGTCATAAGCCCCCTCCTCGCTTGCGGAGAGGGGGTTGGGGGTGGGGTTCTTGTATCTCACTCAACTGAGAACCGCTATATTCTATCATTCATCCATTAGAGAACAGCGATCGCAAACCTTGATAAAATCAGAGTTACAAAAAATAGATTCGATTATTGTTGTCCGAGAGTGACAGAACCGGGATAGTATTGAACAGTGAGTTGGGCTTTGATGGTCTTTTTGATCTTGGTCCCTCCATGCAACCTTTTGAGGATCTCTATTAAGATCTTGATCAAGAGGCAAAAGTACAGAAAAGATCTGACCAAAATCTGGAACTTTTTCCAAAAGACATCTAATAAGTAGTGAGACAGAATTAATTACACAATGTCATTGCGTGGCGTTAGCAATAGGGAACAAAGTGAAATGAAGCAATCGCCAGGGTTGTGATTGCTTCCCTTCGCTCGCAATGACTGTAAATATTTTTGTCCAATTACTTATTGTCAGCAATTAGGCGATTAAAGAAATAAATATAATGGCAACTGAAATATATAATCTGATCATGCCCAGATCCCCGACTTTCCTATGCTTATTCAGTTAAGAGAGTATGGTAAGGTTAAAATAGGTTGGGTTAAGCGACAGCGCAACCCAAGGCTCATGTCGGGTTTCATGCTATTGCTTCGCGTTCACGCAGTGTCCCGCAGGGATACATTTACGTTCCACAACCTAACCTACAAATCAAGGCTTTTTCTAATTTGGACAAGGTATTGTGTTAACAATCAATATTTAAACTGTAGCTGAGTAAGTAAAATGCAACCCACACAAGCAAATTACCAGATTTATGAACAAGATTATCCTGAATGGTTGGATATTACCCTTAACCAACTGCAAAATCGGGATTTAGAAAATCTTGACTGGGAACACTTAATTGAGGAAATTACTGCATTGGGAAACGAACAAAGGCGTAAAGTAGAAAGTTATTTGAGACAACTTATTAAACACTTACTTCTTTATCAATATTGGGAAAGTGAGAAATCCTATTGTGCCAAAGGATGGATTGAAGAAATTGATAATTTTAGGTCTGAATTAGATTTATTATTGGAGTCTAAAGTTCTTTATAATCATTGTGCAAAAATCCTAGATAAGATCTACATTAAAGCTAGAAACAATGCTATTCGTAAATCTGAACTATCTCCAGCAATCTTCCCTGAAAATTGTGTTTATTCTTTAACAGAAATCCTCAATCCTGAATGGTTGCCATCATAAAAAGAATATTACTAATAAATTATGTCAGATACAGTTATTCGCGTTGAAAATTTTTGCATTTTATTTAATCCACCGTATATACTTAAATGAATTAGAACCTCCAGCAAATGCCTCAATTAGTCTGAAGTTGTTAAAACTGATTGTTACTCCTGCGGATAAAAGTGCAGTTTTAGCACAAGAAATTGCCAAAGAAACCTATGGAGAAATAACTCAAAGACCATTGCAATTACAACTGATTGATTTGCTAGAGACTATCATGGTTTATAAACTGCCTATTTTAAGTAGAGAGGAAATACAGCAGATGATAGGAATAACAGACGTAGACCTCAAACAAACCCGTTTTTATCAGGATGTCTTTGCTGAAGGACAACAGGAAGGAAAACAACAAGGAAAGCAAGAAGGAAAACAAGAAGGAAAACAAGAAGGAAAACAAGAAGAGGGAGTGAGTATAGTTTTGCGTCTTCTGAAACGGCAATTTGGTTCTTTAGATTCTGCCATTGAAACTCGAATTCGGGGTTTGAAACTAAGTGTAATTGAAATGTTGGTTGATCAATTACTTGATTTTACGGATATTTCTGAGTTAAAAACCTGGTTAGAAGACCACTAAATTTTCGCCAGACTCATTGAGATATGCTTTGTTGATATTGAAAGCGATCGCTAATTGATGAAATCTCAAATTAGTCATTGGGGAAATTCTTTAACCTTCACTCTATAAATAAAATAAGAAAATCAGATCCCCGACTTCTCTAAGAGGGTGTTTGAGAAGTTTTTAATGTATAAACAAACCCCTCGCCAAACCTCTCCCCGAAGCGGGGAGAGGCTTTGAAAACCCCCTTCCCTCGTAGGGAAGGGGGCAGGGGGGTTAGGTTTTTGGAGATTATCGGTTTCATCTAATACTTTTCAAACATCCTCTAAGAAGTCGGGGATCTGAAACTGTTGATCTTGAAGGCGATAGCGAAGCGCTGCTGCAAGCAGTTCGCTTGGTTAAATAAAACTCTTTCGCAGGTATCAATTATTCAGAGGAGTTAAGCAAAATGTACTGGCAATAAAGATGACATTTGAATCAGAATCTCTGAACTTAACGAACTATACTAAACACGGGTGAGATTTAAACTTTTGCCAAATGACAAAGAACCCAGATGTGTAGGGGTAAAGCAAGAGCTTCATAGGTGTCAACTTAGGCTACAGATGGCTTATTTGTTGGCTTCCACACCCACCCAGAAATGATAGCGCAGCGTGGCGTAAGCCATATTTCCGGGCTAATAAGTAAAATTTACTTTAGTAAACTGGGGATTTTTAGTCATCTTCAGATGACTTTTGCTATTAGACTGGGAATTCATTCCCAGGCGGGCTATGGGTTTTACGTTAAGTTGACACCATTAAGCTTTTGCTTTACCCCTACGTTTAGAATCAAACAATCAAGCCGTTTTGAGTATACTAATTAAATCTGTGTTATTCTATCATTCATCCATTAGAGAACAGCGATCGCAAACCTGTATAAAATCAGAATTACAAAAAATAGATTCGATTATTGTTGTGCGAGAGTGACAGAACCGGGATAGTATTGAACAGTGAGTGGGCTTTGATGGTCTTTTTGATCTTAGTCCCTCCATGCAACCTTTTGAGGATCTCTTTTGAGATATTGATCAGGAGGCCAAAGTACAGAAAAGATATAAAAGATTAAGTTTTATTCAAGCCTTTGCTAATTTATATTACGATATTGGGACTATAGAACTTGGAGGCAAAAATGCAATCTATTGATCAATTACCAGTAAAAAATACACCTCAAATCATTTCTGTCGTTATTGAAAGTAATGATGATGGTTACTTAGCAATGATACCGGGTATTCAAGGAGCTTTTGCAGAGGGAGATACACCCCAAGAGGCTATATTTAACTGTACTGATGTTTTAAAAATGATTATGGAGTATAAGCAAGAACAAAATGAGAACTTAAATTTAGGCTCAATTGAACTTTCAGCTAATACAGGTTGGGCTTTTACTATTCCTATTAAACTGTAATTGTTAGATAACAAAGTGGTTCTTTGGTACTTTTTATGGAGAACCCATTTCAAAATCATTGAAAGCCTTATTGTATTAGCATTTTACTGAAAATATTAGACATTATAGTTTATACCTGATTTAGGTCAAAAATTAGGACAAAATGCTAAACAGAAAGTCATAAGTAGTCGGACAAAATTACAGCGGTTTCCGCTCTTATGAGGTACAAAGTTGAATCATGAAACTCTTGTAGTGCGGGCATCTAGTTAGTAGATGGCAATGGTGCAAAGCGCGTTGTCTCAGCGATGGTCAGTATGTTAGCTTAGTGAGTCAAACTAGCGATCGCAAAACATATATGTTCTTGCTTTACCCCACCCAGAGCATCAAATAA
>NZ_JADEWA010000747.1:0-1300 GCF_015207865.1 Dolichospermum sp. LEGE 00246 | reverse complement strand
GGATCGTGGATTAAATAACCTGTAATTCTGGTTTAGCGGTGTAATTCCATTGCGGCAAGAATTCATCAAAAACAATCTTCATGTTTGATTTGAAATCAAGAGCCACTTTTCGACCTGTTTGATAGGTTTTATCGAGAATCGTGGTAAACACTTTAAGTCCTGTGCGAGTTGTTGCCGTTGCCATTAGGTCTTTAACAGTCTGAACACTCTCAAAAATTACCCCCTGACACACACGAGAAAGATGAGGAAACAAACGATGCTCAATCGGATTGTACTTGGAGGTGTAGGGCGGATAATGAGCGATGCGAATTTCGATGCCCAGTTCATTGACTAATGCCTGTAAGTCCTGTTTAAAGATGTAATGACGAGAGCTATTGCTACCGCCGCCATCACATAACAGCAGAATTGAATTTGCTCCATGATAGCGGCTTCTACCATAAGTGTTCCACCAGTAGCGAATCGAGTCACAGGCTAATTCACTGGTGTCGTGGCTGATGCCAATCTGGATGTAGCCCACATTCTCTGTCATGTCGTACAGCCCGTGGGGAATGGCGACTCCAGTCGCCAGGTTAGGCCAATCGTGGTCAAATACCTCTATCGGTTCCTGGGTGTACAGTTGTCCCTCTCGGTATAACTGCCCAATTAATTCTTTTTTTTTGTGTCCATACTCATGACCGGATTGCCTGCGGCTTGATAAGACTGCTTGAGTTGGTCAATTGTCTCAAATTGCTCATTGCGATGTTCGCTCTCTCCTGTGGAGAGTGTCTTCACTGCTTTGCGTTTACGAAAGTTGTGTTTTTCCATCAACTGGTCTACTACTGTCACACTCACTTCGATTCCCTCATTTTCCAGCAATTCGGCAATCTCATGACGTTTGAGATTAGTCCACTTGACGCTTTCATCCATCGGTGAACCTGCTGTGTGCTTCTCTAACACTCGTAAAAACGCCTCGTCTAATCCAGCAATTGTCTCAAAGGCTGATTTCCGTCCACCTCCGGCTTGGCGAATCCGCTCCTGCTCTAGCACCGTTTCGTCCTGAAGTTCTCGCAACCCCAACTGTAAGGTTTCGTGATGGCATCCCAAAAGGCGACGGATGTATGCCTGCCCCCCGTATCCTAGTTTTACCGCTTCAATCGCGGCATATCGACGGCGATCCTTCTCTGACAACGACTCATAGTATCGTTGCATTTGTACCTCAATCTCACCAGGGTAAGTTTGCATCATCTATCAGTTCATCCATCTACCCCTCTAGTGTATAGCTATCATTGGCAGTATTACACCTTATTTAATCCACGATCCT